>JBJKPH010000323.1:0-11702 GCA_046706585.1 Bacteroidales bacterium
TCCTTAAGGTGTGCCAGCATAAAGATACAATCATTCATTTTAACTTTTTCCTGTCAATCATAGATCAATTTAACTTTATGATCAGATCCTGTAATATTTATCCCGGCCACAGATTCAGTATCAGAGACCTTTCTTGTGTTTATCCTGCGGCCGTCAACCCGCACTTCAACCATTTTGCCTGGCAAAGTAATAATTGTAAGTTTTGTCAGATGATCATCTCCGGTACGGTTCTCAATAATAAAATTGATCTCATTTAATAATTTATCAACAACTATCTCATTCTCCTTTAAAAATCCGTCACGATCAAGATCAAGGCTGATCCGGTTATTTTCAGTTATTAAAGAAAATCTGTCCCGTAATCCATCCCTGGGCACGACGGCATAATCACCATTCTTCATCCTGAGAACTCCTCCATATGAGAACCAGCCGAAAAGAGGATCATTGGTTAGTATTGTTTCTGCTATTCTTATTGCAGCGCCATTACCAAGGTCTGCTTCTCCGTCGTACATCCATGCTCCCCTGTCATATTCTTTCCCTATCCAGGCCCTTCCATGCTTTGAAGACATAAAAGCCCATCCCATAGCTCCGTCATTCTGTTTGCCCGGCGACCAGAAGCCATAGTCTGATTCAGGTGTACCTGTATTCATCAGTGACCATGAACTCAGGTATGAAGCGTATCCCAACTGGAGCCAGTCGTAAGGCTTGACAGCGAAATATTTCCCGTAGTCAAGAATTGACCATCCTCCCATCTTTGCCATATAACTCATGCTGTTGTCGGCTCCAAGCTGGAAATAGGTCGTTTCCAGCCAGCCCCTGACAGTAAGGCCGGCGTAAAGTTGCCTGTCCATAAAGTCCCTTGCATCGCTGGTATTCACCACGGGATGAGAATACCATACTTTACGGGTTTTATCGAACCACAGATTGGTGTCGGGTTTCATTTTATTCAGGGTACCGTATTTTGCAAAAGCATGTGTTGACTCGAATGCAGTACGGTCGAATGAATACTCTGAACTGTAAGGATACCTGTTATCATAAATAAAAAACTTCACCTTCTTTTCATATTCACCACGCAGCCAGTCTGCATCCTTCTGTCTTCCGTTCTCCTCAAGTGCTGCAATAATATCCTCAACTACCAGCTCATTATAACATCCTATTTCATATGCCTTATAGTAATCCCCCCATATATCATATGGGTAAATAAAGAATGCCCGGGCTGTCTGGAAAGCCCTTTCGAGGTACCCGTCTGCATCAAGATACTTTACTTTATCGGGGTACATTCTGGCAATCTGGTACATATGATAATAGAGCATAAAAATATGCGGATAGTCATATGACCGCCATACATGCATTCTGTCGAGCTGGCGGCTTCTTATCTTTGCCGTTCCGTCAGGATCCCTTGCAACCTTCCAGTTAGGCACTCCATATATCCCATACGGATATGGATCGTCCTTATCTGTACGCTGAAGTTTATCCCATACAAAATTCTCGAGATAGTACTCAACAGCCCCAATCTCACTTTCAACGGGGAAATAGACGTTCTTGGCAGCAACATAAGGCGCCTTGCAGAGACCGGGATCATCACATGAAAGCACGTATCCCATCCTGAAATCAAATCCGTCGGTATTATCCGGTCCCCGAAGTATACCGTTCTTCATATCATACTCCGAAAAGAGTCCGTTATACCATTTTGACGGATCCCTGTGCTGCTGCTTATCAACGATAAAAGCAGACCGTTTTTTGATAAGCGTTTCAACCGGTTCGGTTGAGAAGAATTCAAGGTATGTCTTCTGTCCGTCACCATAATTAACGGTCAGCATGTTCTCTCCAAGCTTCCTGAACGATACTTCGTAAACATGATTATCAGGTGCTTTCTCACCCAGGTACTTTATTTCGGTCATCTCAGGAAATTCCGGAGTAACCGATTCAATATCATTACGGGTGTGGAGAGAGAACCTGGCCGTCAGATCGGATGGGACCGACATACCCGGCACTACCCTTATATCAAACAGACCTTCATCATAAAGGATCTGCCTCATCTCATCATAGGTCGAAGCCCACCTGAACCTGAATCCGTAAGTCACCTTGTCGTTCTTTTCCCCGGCTGCACCAACTACTCTTTTTGTGTGCTCCTGCCTCCAGGTGCCTTCAACCTTGTTTCCTGAAAGGAATGAATGGACATATACACCTGTCTGGTCGAAATATTCCAGCGAAGTTCCTTTTGCAGGAAGCACCATAAGGAAGGGCGGATTACCTGATGGTCTTGAATAGTATATGAATGAACCGTCTCCCGAAATATACTGGTGCTGGGTATAGCATTCCTCGAAGATATGTTCGGCGTTTCCTCCCCCGGGCCTTTGTGCCCTGAAGTTAAATGCAAGGTCGCCAATGGTAAAAGCCCACTTCATTGTGGCTTCTATTGTTATATCAACAGCAAGTCCCTTATCAGTCAGATAATACCTTTGCTCCATCCTTTGCGGCATTCCGGGCTGGAAATCAATAATGCTGACTGATGAGTCGGGGTTCACAACAAATTCCTTTGCCCCGCTAAAAATATCCAGCCAGTCGCCATCAAGGATCCTGTATGTTAACCTTGGCTGGACCCATGTTCCTGACACAACGTTTGCCTGGTACGGATCATCGGGACTTATAACAGAGCTTAATCCCGACTGGGTCACAACTGCTTTTATTAACGGACTGTCAAAAGTATATGATCTCGACCTGCGCTGGCCGGACAGTAATCCTTCCACCGATACAATTAAAAGAATCAGCACAAGCAATCGCTTAATGAATGTCACTGGGTTCATAATAAGGAGTTTTAATTTACAGGTTATGTGTTTAAATGATACTGTTTTCAGGTACTACAATTTTATAAGCACTTTTTGCAGATCATTCCTGATCTCAAGGTCAGCATAGTACAGGCCATCACTCCTTCTTTTCAAATCAACTTTTTTCCCATCCAGTCTCAAACCTGGTTCCTTATCACCGTTACTCTCGATGGTTATCCTTGTTTGGTGAGATTTGCCATACCTGTTTTCAATTGTAAAGCCCACCTCTTTAAGATCCCTGGTTACATTTATCCCTTTAGCTGAAGACATTCCGTCCCTGTCAAGTTCAAATTGTATCCTGCTTTGAGGGCTGACAAGAGCAAACCGGTTCCTTATTCCATCTTTTGGTTTTACAATGAAGCCCTCTTTCGATTCACTCAGGTCTCCTCCGTAAGCTATCCAGCCAAACAATGGATCATTAGTCAGCACACTCCTTGCCGTTCTGGTTGCAGCACCCAGACCCAGGTCTATCTCTCCGTCGTAATACCATGCTCCGCGATCCATATCCTTCCTGATCCATGCTCTGCCTCTTTGGGATTCCATGAATGCCCATCCTACTGCCCCGTCATTTTGCTTTCCGGGGAACCAGTACCCGTAGTTCGATTCCTCGGTACCGGTATTCATCAGTGACCATGAGCTGAGATACGATGCGTACCCCAACTGAAGCCAGTCATATGGGTTGGGAGCAAAGTTAACTCCGTAATCAAGGATCGATCTGCCTCCCATCATGGCCATATAGCTCAGGCAATGATTATCGGAACTGGCGGTAAAGTCGCCTCCCAGCAGGAAGTACTTTGTCTCAAGCCAGCCACGCACTGCCAGTGCGGCAGAATTCTGCCTGTCCATGAATTCCCTGGCATCAGATTTTCTGACTACCGGGTGCGATCGCCATATCTTCTTGTTCTTGTCGAACCATGAAAGTGTATCGGTAGGAATTTCGTTCAGTGTTCCGTATTTTGCAAGAGCGTACGATGACTCAAAGGCTGTCCGGTCTATTGCATATTCAGATCTGAATGGATACTTGTCGTCGTATACGAAATACTTCACTTTTTTCTCGTACTCATTCCTTAGCCAGTCAGCATCATCCTTCCTCCCGCTTTCTTCCAGGTCATTTATTATATTTTCAAAGACAAGCTCGTTATAACACCCCCATTTATATGTATCATAATAGGGTAATATCTCGTAAGGATAAAGGAAGAATGCCTTTGCTGTCTGGAAGGCACGTTCCAGGTATCCGTCAGCATCGAGGTATTTTACCTTTTCAGGGTACATTTTGGCTATCTGGTACATATGGTAATAGAGCATAGCAATATGCGGATAGTCATACGATCTCCAGACATGCAGCAATTCCCTTCCCAGTGAGTCGGGTTTTTCAGGTTTCCATTCCCTTGCTTCCTTCCAGTTGGGTACTCCGTATATTCCATAAGGGAAAGGATCGTCCTTATCAGTTCTTTGAAGCTTGTCCCATACAATATTCTCAATGTAATATTCCAGTGCAGCTATTTCCTTGTCATTGGGATAATAAACATTCTTTGATGCAAGGAATGGTGCTTTGCTTAGTCCGGGGTCATCGCATGCAAGGACATACCCCCACCACCCGTCGAAGCCGTCAGTGTTGTCAGGGCCTCTGAGTACACTGTTTTTCATGTCATAAACCGAAAAAAGTCCGTTGTACCATTTCGTTGGATCCCTGTGTTGATGACTGTTCACCAGGAACGACGCTCTTTTCTTTATCAGCGTTTCGATCGGCTCGGTCGAAAAGAACTCAAGGTATGTCTCTTCACCGTTACCATAATGAATAGTTAGCATGTTCTCGCCAAGCTTTGCGAATGAGACCTGGTAGAGATGGTATCCGGGTTGTTTCTCACCGAGATATTTAACAGTTGTTTTTCCCGGAAATTCAGGGGTTATCGAATCGATCCTGTTTTTCGTATGGAGTGAGAATGTGGCTTTCAGATCAGATGGTATTGTCATCCCCGGAACTACCCTGATATCAAACAATCCCTCATTATAAAGCGTCTCTCTCATATCGTCCCATGAATCTGCCCATAAAAACCTGAAGCCGGCTTTCAGCGGTTGTCTACCGGCACCACCCAGCTCTGCAGCAGTATGTTCAAGCCTCCAGTTTCCCGGGGTTGTATCACCAGTACACTTGGAGTATATGTAAGCATTGTACTCCCTGTTTGTATCATCAAAATACTCGAGCTTTGTCCCTTTCATTGGAAGAACCATAAAAAAAGGTCCGTCACCGGAGGGTTTTGTGAAATACAAAAATGATCCGTTGCCTGATATATAATGGTGCTTTGTAAAACACTGCTCAAAAATATAGTTGGGATCTTCTCCCGAAGGTCTCTTCCATGGCAGCCCTATAGCAAGGTCTCCTATGGTGATCTTTCTGTCACCGGGTGCTGATATTTCAATTTCCATATCAAGTTCCTTCCCTGATAGGGAGAAAACCTGCTTCATCGTCATCCCGTCTTTCCCTTTCGATAGTACTGTCACAGCCGATCCGGTTGAGCTTACACTCCTAGTTGTATCTTCCAGGAAATTTATCCAGCTGCTGCCAGTCTCACTGTAAGTCAGCTTACTTACGGCGAAGGGCATGAATCCAACGATATCGGCGTGGGATGTGTCTGACGGATCGGTCATGGATGTAATACCGTAACGTGACACGGTACAGTTCATCTCACTATTGTTGAGAGTATAGAGTTTCCCCGGATCAGGCCGCCGCATCCTCCGGCGCTGCTGCCCCTGTGACATACCAGGCGTTGCTATAACGGCTACCAGTATTAGTGACAGAAAATATCTGCCTGAAACTATCCCTGATCTCATGACTATGTTTTTTTATCGGTTATTTCGTCCCGGTTTGGGAAGGACCTTTGCTTTCCAGGCCCACTTTTCCCACTTGTCTGCAAGCTGTTTTGTAAACTGAGGTAAACTGTCGGCCAGGTTTGTTGTCTCGGTCCTGTCATCGACAATGTCAAATAATTGCCAGTTTCGTCTTCCATAGCGTACGATCTTCCACTTGCTATCTTCTACCATAGCCCTGTTACCAATATGCTCAACATAATAATCATCGCGCGCAAGTTCCCTGTTATTGCATATTGCATCTATCAGGCTTACTCCCTGATATGGGATAATGGCATTACCATTATATACAAGAGGATATTCGGCGTGGGCTGCTTCAGAGATTGTTGGCATAAGGTCAATTATCCCGGCAAGCTGCTTTCTTTTCCGGGTATGGTCCTTAATTTTTCCCTTCCAGTAAACGATAAACGGTGAAGAGATCCCCCCTTCCAGTGTTCCGCTTTTATATCCCTTGAAGGGTGTGTTACTGTATCCTGCCCATCCCGGACCATAGCTGAAATATGTAGATGCCGGGCCTGGTATCCCCGTTCCGTCATTGGAATAATCAACCGGTATCCCGTCTCTCGTCACCTCAGGTCCGAAGTTCTTTGCCCATGGATTTCGTGGTGACCATGTTTCGGAGCAACCCCCGTTATCCGACAAAAATATTATCAATGTGTTATCCAGTACACCATTATCTTCGAGTGACTTGATAATTCTGCCAACACCCCTGTCAAGAACATCGACCTGGGCAGCATATACTTCCATTTTTGATAACTCCCATTCCTTGTTTTCAACGCTCTCCCAGTCACGAACCGACCATTCATCACGTGACACATCCCATGCATCATCGATAAGGCCTTTTTCTTTCATCCTCTGCAGTTTTCGCTCCCTCATGACATCCCATCCCTCGTCAAATTTCCCACGGTATTTCGCTATGGCTTCTTCGGGAGCCTGCAACGGCCAGTGAGGAGCCGTAAAGGCAACATACATAAAGAACGGATTCTTCTTGTTCATTTTAAAGTGGTCATTAATAAAGCTAACTGATGAGTCGGCAACTGCGTTTGTCATATAGAACCCATCAGGGGTTGTCAGCAGGGTATCATTATTATTGACCATTTCTGTCGGATCAAAGTAGCTTGAAGCTCCCCTGATCAGTCCGTAATACCTGTCGAAACCTCTCTGCAATGGCCAGTCATGTTTGTCTGAACCATCCTGCGAATATGCTACATGCCATTTACCGGTCATATAGGTACTGTATCCTGATGCTCCGAGTACTTCGGCCAGGGTAACGCAGTTATTATTTATTTCTCCCAGGTAACCATCCGTAGTGGTAGCCCGGTCGACCATTTGCCCCAAACCTGTCTGGTGAGGATGCAGACCAGTAAGAATGCTTGCCCTGCTGGGGCAGCACCTGGCAGTATTGTAGAAATGTGTGAACATGGTACCTTCATCAGCCAGTTTGTCGAGGTTAGGGGTCTCAATATCACCTCCGAAGCATCCTATATCGGAGTATCCCATATCATCTGCCAGGATAAGAACGATATTGGGACGGTCACTTACATTATCCCTTGTACATGCATATGATACTGCCATCAGGATAATTGCCATGATGATGGTCATGGAGTAATAATTCCTTTTCATATTCTTTTTACTTTATGAGGTTTAGAAAGTATATTATCTCTAATCAAGCACTGTCAGCTTCAGGAGATTGATCTTTCCGGTAAAATCCTTTCCCCTTTCATAATCACCTATCGGTGGTGGAATTCTCCTTCCGCTTCCATACAAACCTGCAGTATAAGTCCCAGTCAGGTACTCATGCCTCCCGTCCTGGTATGGCTTTGGCCATTTTGTCATCGATTCGGATAAAACTGTTCCATCATCGGACATGACCTTCAGTGTTCCGTCTTTACCAAGAATGCATGTGAACCTGATATTACCCGGTTTCACATTCTTAATTACCGGGAAAACCTCCGTTTCATTCCATGTCTTAAATCCCATATATACTATTCCGTTCATAAGGTAGAGTGAAAATCCGTGCGGGCCTTCATAGTTTGTTATCACCGGACCACTGTCTCCGGCCTTTATATCGAGATCAACATCGAGCTTAAAACTTTTGCTGTTCAGATAGGGACCCTCGCCGGCACGTATCACATCGCCGTATTTCATTTCAACCTCAACAGGAAGAGGAGATGGCAATGGTGCAGCCTTAAATGCTTTCTCCAAAGTAGGATCGGCATTGAAGAGTTCCTCTGTCAGTTCATTGACCAGATCAGCCCGGGTTGAGTCGTAATAGAGATTATTCATCTCCCATGCATCATTTTTTCTGTCATACAGGTCACCTTCCTGATACTGTCTGTAGAGACCAAACTTATAATCTTTAGTAACAATTGCAGTATTTCCCTTTATCTCAATTATTTCATGATCGTCAGGTTTCTCCTTTTTTTCCAGTACAGGTACAAGGCTTCTGCCTTCAGCAGCTGCCGGCACTGTTCCTCCTGCCAGTTCAATAAATGTTGGCAACAGGTCGATATGGCCCGAGAATCCTTCGAATTTTCCCGGTTTTAATGCCCCAGGCCACCACATTATAAATGGAACATGCGCAGATCTCTCATAAAGTGTTCCCTTGTGAATATTGTCATGGTCACCAAGATGAGCTCCGTGATCAGCAGAAAACACTATCAATGTATTATCAAGCAAACCCTGTGATTGCATCTGGTCAATGATCTTCTTCAGCTGTTCGTCGATCCAGGTCAGTCCGCCATAATGGCCTGCCCTTATCCTTTTAATATATTCATCCCTTTTCTCCGGATACTGGTCGATACGATCTACCACTTTTCTGGTATAATTGAATCGTGAGATCGTCTGTTCATATGGCTTATGCTCAAGTTCACCCGGTGTATACCTTGCGGTGGGAAGGTCCCGGTCAAGATAATACTGTGAGTATTCTGCAGGCGGATCCCAGGGGTTATGAGGCCCGTCAAATGAAACCCACATGAACCACGGACCCTTCAGATTTCCTCCCTTAACATACCTTACTGTTTGTTCACCGACATAATAATCTATATCCAGGGTGTCATTCAGCGGCCAGTCATAAACACCGAAAAGATCGGTACTGTCCTGGTACCTCAGGAAGTCAAATCTTGTTTTACCGGCTTTCCGCAAGTACCAGTAGTAATCATCCTGCTTCAGCGTATCGGCAGCTCCGTTACCCTGGCAATCTGCAATTATCCTTTTATCGAATCCTGCCATCCTTGACCAGGGGCTGAAATGCATTTTCCCAATACCAACTGTCTGGTATCCTGCTTTTTGCAGTTCTTCCATCAGAACAGGTGATCCTTCCGGCAGCCAGCCACCTCCATTATCCCATCTCCCGTGAGTATGCGGATAAGTACCCGAAACTATGGTATACCTTGAGGGCATACATACAGGTGCCGTACAGTAATGGTTCTCGAAAACGAGCCCTTCCTTGCAGAGTTTGTCAAGTGTCGGCATTTGAAGTACGGGAGTAAGAGCCGGTATATCTTCCCAGGCCATGTAATCGGTTGTAATAAAAAGTATGTTCGGCCTCTTCGGCAGTTCCTTTGTGCAGCCTGTTGATATCAGCATCACTACAGCTGCTAATTTCCAAAGATTCTTCATTGTATATTATCTGTTAAAGTTGTTTCTTGCTAATCTTCCTGTTATTGATCACTTTAGGTCTGCAACAATCAGTGCAACCCCCTGGCGCCGCAGGTTCATTGTTACATCTGCCTGTCCGTTCTTAACTTTTATACTTTTCAGGTCAGGTAACAGAGCCAGCTCGCTCTCTTCCAGAAGGATATTTTTCTGTTGAAGTGACGGTGCCGCAGGTGATCCCATCTCAATCCATTTCGTGTAGGCATTACTGTGTGACCCGTCAACCAGATAGCAGGTTGTCCTGAGTTTTCCGTTCCTGACCGGTATATTATCCATTCTGAGCCTTATCCTTGCGTCAGGACCTTCAATGTCATCATCATGGTAATGCCATAGCATAATATAAAGCTTTTCCCCGTCGGTTGATGCGAAGGCCGAAACGTCAGGATCATTCCTCACACTTCTTCTCACAATAGTATCTATCGGCACTTCATGATCGCTTGCAACTCTTACCCTGGTCCCGTCCATCATGCTGAATATTCTGAAGGTATTATATACCGGTTTATTTATTCCGTTAGAAGCCAGCGAACGAAACCCTGCGAAAATTGGCTGATCTTCAAATTCGAAAGCCCATGTCAGGGATCCCTTCAGGTTCACATCATATTGCAGGGCAAGGTCCATGATCCTGACAATACTTGCTGCCGTATAACTTGAGTACATCGTACCGTTGCGGTACCCCAGCGATTCGCCCTGGCAGGCTGCACACCCTTCAGGATCAGATTCACCTATAACAACCGGAATACCTTTCAGGTCGGGATAGGAAGATATAAGACGGAATCCCCTTACAACAGCATTTAGCTGGTTAGCCATATTCATTCTTACGTGTCCGTCGACATAGACCGGGCTGCCTTTTGCATGAAAAGAGAAGAAATCGATCTTTGTTCCTGTTGTGCCTGTGGCGTAGTTTGTATCGCTCAGGCAGTGATCGAGGAAGGCACGTGAATAGTTACCGCCATAACCTGCAACATCGGGTCCTCCTACACGAGCCGAAGGCAATGCTTCCAGGACACCTTCGACCGCATAATCATGTAGCTTTAGGAACTCATCACGTGTTCCTCTCCAGTATCCTATATTCGGTTCATTCCAGGTTTCCCAGTACCAGGTTTCAACCTCCTCCCTGCCATATCGTTCAACACAATGAGAAACCCATCTGAATACCAGTTCTTTCCACTTTCCGTAATCATCAGGGGGATATGCCCATCCTGTATATATTTCACCATAAGGTAGATCCGGGTTCCAGTGATGCCTGTAAGGTTCAGGCTTTACGGAAAGGGCTTCAGGCATAAAGCCTATTTCAACGTACGGCTTTACCCCGTTACTCAGGTAAGCATCAAAGATTGAATCTACAATGTTCCAGTTGTAGACAGGATTTCCGTTCTCGTCTTCGGTATATGCATTTGTTGAACCCCATTTCAGTGAGGACTCACCATTACCTGTGTTAAGGAGGTTATGGGTCCTGAAATATACCTCACCCGGCCTCAGATCACCCAGATCATTTAACAGCTTCCTGCCATTCTCCAGTGTGGCATAATTGGGCTCATCACATCCGAAAAACCTCCAGACAGGATTTACAGCTCCCATTTCATCTGAAAAGTCGATACTGATATTAACCTCGATCTTCCCTTGTCCTGAAACTGTCCTGAAAGAAGACAACAGGATGCATGCAACCATAACCATTATCATGTGGGTTATTCTCCCCTTACCATACGACTTATCTCTCATTTAACCAGTATTTTCCTGTTTTTAATTGTAATTTTTACACTTATAAATAAACTTTAATATGAATTGATCCCCCTAAATCAATTTAACCCACACTTTTTCAGAGTGCCAAGGAAGGTATGAAAATTTGTCCAATATGTGGCCGGGAGTTATTCCTTTTTTTATAAAGGAAAGATTTATTTAGAATCATTCTAATCCTCACTATAATGGGATAATGCCTTAATTTAAATCCTTTCAGGCATATCATATCTATTCGTATTTCCCGGATAATGAAAAAGGACCGCCAAACGGCAGTCCTTTCCCTTTAGTAAACCCTAATATACGGCTACCTTCTCCACTCATTCACACCATCCCTTATTCTGTTTCTCCAGACTAGTTCTGCAGAAACAACGGTGTAATATGTCTCTCCTGTATAAGTAACCTTATAATTTAATACAAACTTATTATTATCGGGATCCCATTCACAAGTACCATCAGGGGTCACAGATTCGATCGCGGCCTGTTCGAGAGCTGCCTTACCTGATACCGATTTAACAGGATTGAACTTCTCAACAGATGCCGAGTTATCACTTCCAACACCTACTTTCATCCTGTAGTTATTCCCTGTACTGTAGACTGTACCGTTAAGTATAACAG
>JBJKPH010000324.1:0-2571 GCA_046706585.1 Bacteroidales bacterium
AAGAGAGGGGCTATTCTTACTATTGCGGGAATTGTATTGCCACTTCTGTTTCTTTTTATATATTGATACGGAAAGACTGACTTCGTAGTACATAATAGTTTGTTTGTAACAGTATCATTATCATTCAAATATGACACACGAAGATAAGAAGAGAGATGCCAGGCTGATCATAGACTTTTTCCACAGGTTGATGATGCACCATGCCATGTGGTTTTCCGAAGTAAGGAAGAGTCTGGGTGATGAAGAGGCGTATCTTATTCTTGAAGAGGCCTGGGAAAAGGGGTCAGCCATTCAGATTGAAAGATTGTCGAAAACACTGGGGTTTGAACTGGAGGATGGTATTCCGGCACCTCTTCTCAATCTGCCGGACAGTAAGCTTGAAGAACTAAGGAAAAGCCTGTCGGTCAACTGGCTTGCAAACGACGGTGTTTGGTTCCAGACGGTTGAATTTTCACATGATATTGATACTGCAAAGCAATGTAACGATAATTGCTGGGCTCAATTTTCACCTTTCGAAGCATGGTCGGTTAAAAGATTGCTTGGAATACCGGACAATCCCGGACTTGATGGCTTGAAGAAAGCACTTGCTTTCAGGTTCTATGCCTATGTCAACAGGCACTCATTTACGGATGAGACTAATGATAGCTTTGTCTATACGATGGATGAATGCAGGGTGCAGGCTGCCAGAAGAAGAAAAGGGCTGGATGATTACCCGTGCATGTCGGCCGGGATAGTCGAATATACTTCTTTCGCAAAGGCAATAGATCAGCATATCAGTACCGAATGCATCGGATGTCCGCCCGAAAGGCACGATGGAGAATGGTATTGCTCCTGGAGATTCTCTATAAGTGAATAATCGCTTAATGTCAGTTTACATATTTCTCCTGTACTGTCAGCCCACCTGGTAAAGGGCATCAGTGATCTGACCGAGTGAGCAGTACTTTGTTACTTCCATAAGCTTCTCGAAGATATTTTTGTTATGAGTGGCACACTTTTTCAATTCCCCGAGCAGCTCAGATGCCTTTTCTTTGTTTCGCAGGTGCAACTGTTTCAGCGTTTCTATCTGCGCCTCTTTTTCATCCCTGGTTGCCCTGATCACCTCACCGGTAATCTCGGTCTTCGGCCCGCCTTCCGGGAGAAAGGTGTTTACTCCGATGATAGGCAGTTCACCTGAATGTTTAAGGGTCTCATAGTGCATCGACTCCTCCTGTATCTTGCTTCTCTGGTAGGTAGTCTCCATTGCTCCGAGCACTCCTCCTCGCTCTGTGATGCGATCAAATTCGGAAAGGATAGCCTCTTCTACAAGGGCAGTAAGCTCTTCAATAATAAATGATCCCTGCATCGGATTCTGGTTTTTGGCCAGCCCGTATTCGTGGTTAATGATAAGCTGGATCGCCATCGCCCTGCGCACACTCTCTTCGGTAGGTGTTGTTATAGCCTCGTCATATGCGTTGGTGTGCAGTGAGTTACAGTTGTCGTAAATGGCATACAGTGCCTGGAGGGTGGTACGGATATCATTGAAACTGACCTCCTGTGCATGCAGCGATCGTCCTGATGTCTGGATATGATACTTGAGCTGTTGCGACCGGGTATTTCCACCGTACTTCAATTTTAGGGCTTTGGACCATATACCTCTGGCAACCCTTCCTATTACTGAAAATTCGATATCAAGACCATTTGAAAAGAAGAAAGAAAGATTAGGTGCAAAAGAGTCGATATCCATTCCACGTGACAGGTAGTACTCAACATAAGTAAATCCGTTTGCAAGGGTAAAGGCTACCTGGGAGATTGGATTCGCCCCTGCCTCGGCAATATGGTATCCCGAGATCGACACCGAATAAAAGTTCCTGATGCTGTGATCAATGAAGTACTGCTGGATGTCTCCCATCATTTTCAGGGCAAAGTCGATCGAAAATATACATGTATTCTGACCCTGGTCCTCCTTCAGGATATCAGCCTGAACAGTTCCCCTGACCGTCCTGAGGGTATCCTCTTTGATCTTGTTATATATATCGGCCGGAAGTACCTGATCACCTGTAATCCCCAGGAGCATAAGCCCCAGACCATCATTCCCTTCAGGTAGTTCACCGTTATACGATGGACGACTGGTTCCTTTTTTTCTGAAAATTTCATCAATCTTTTGATTGATCTCATCGGTTAATCCATTTTCCCTGATATAGATCTCGCATTGCTGGTCAATGGCACTGTTCATAAAGTAGCCTACCAGCATCGGGGCCGGTCCGTTAATGGTCATCGATACCGATGTCTTGGGATCAGCCAGGTTAAACCCTGAGTATAGTTTCTTGGCATCGTCGAGGCAACATACCGATACTCCCGAATTACCTATCTTGCCGTAAATATCGGGACGCGTATGAGGGTTGTTACCGTAAAGGGTCACTGAATCGAACGCTGTCGACAGCCTCTTGGCTGGTAATCCCCGGGAGAGGTAATGGAACCTTTTATTGGTCCTTTCTGGTGCTCCCTCTCCGGCAAACATTCTTGTGGGGTCTTCTCCTTCCCTTTTGAAATAATATGCACCTGCCACAAAAGGAAACTCCCCCGGGACATTCT
>JBJKPH010000325.1:0-2697 GCA_046706585.1 Bacteroidales bacterium
TCCTTCGAGTACATATCTGACCTTTACGGTTCGGGCAATTTCAGGAATAGTTTTTTTGGTACCTTTAAAAGTCATTGCAGAACTTCTTGAAATAACAAGCAGATCGTTAATATGTGAGAGGTCAGTGATAATTTCTTCGGTTAAACCATCACTGAAATATTCCTGGTCGGGATCAGGACTTATATTCTCAAATGGCAAGACAATAATAGATTTTTCAGGAGGAGCTGATTTTTCCAGCGATGGATTAAATTCCTGTGTTTCGCCGGCAATTTCAAAAGGTTCTCTTTTCAATCCGCTTATAATCTCCTTAATTGCCAGGGCAACTTTATTAATCTGGTTTCGGTAACTGGTAAGGTTTAAATTCTTCTCATCATTATCCTTTAATGACAGTGGCCGGTTAACTCCGGGTTCCTTATAAATGAATTCAATTCCCCGGATTGCTCCTCCCAGTATGGATTCGCATAATCTGGCATCAGATCTGTCTAAGTCATGAATTTGTACGGGCAAAATTCTGCTTGCCACATTACCACCAGGCAGCTTTATCTTCAGGCCAAGATGATCTGCAGATGCCATATCAACAAATGCCTTAAACTCATTTTCCCATGCAAAGGATTTGGGATCGCAATATGTTCTTGAAATTACAGGAATAAATACCAGGCACTTCAGTTTATCTTTCAGGGAAGCATCAACATCATGGGTCTCAAGGAGACCATCATCAGGGTTTATATCAAAATAGACGCTTATCTCTTCTTTGAATGTAGACTCAAGTTCTCCCTTCAGGTTATGCACAAATTCGGTTACCCAACCATCGTGTTTATTGTCCTTCCGGCGATAGCTGATGAATACATCATAAAGGAAACCTTCAATAATGCCAGGCATCAGAGGTCTATTTAATTCATAATCAAATTTAAACCTTAGTTTGTCAAAATGCAAATTAGTAATCCTTGATGCCGGATTTTCCTTAAAAAGCAGGAATATTGACCATCACCAGCCGGTTGAAGCGTTAAGGTAACATACACCCCTGTGGTTCAAACCAATAAGTCAGGAGAAATTGTAAAGGGCTTATAGTACCCGCCTTGTTATTGATATCTAAACTTAAGCGACCTGTGTTCACACCCGTATTGCCTGACAAATAACTTTCCCCATAGGTGATAAATTATTGTAGTCAGGGTGCAAAACAGGCAGCCGGCTTACGTCCTGATTCTTTGATTTCTCAAAACAATTTTCATAACTTTAAGGATATAATTCTAATAGTATGTTTCTGAAGCTTTATTTCATTGCACTCCCGGTTCTCTTCGCAATCGACATAGTATGGCTTGTTTTTGTTGCAAGGAAGTTCTATGCTACTCACCTTGTAACACTGCTTAAACCGGATGTTACCTGGCCGGCTGCTATTATATTCTATCTGCTTTATATTGCAGGACTGGTAATCTTTGTCATTTCACCGGCTGTGGAAAAACATTCTCTGACACATGCTCTTCTTTTTGGAGCTCTCTTCGGACTGGTCTCATATGCAACATATGATCTGACCAACCTTGCCACCATAAGGGATTTTCCTCTGATAGTTGCAGTTGTTGATCTGACCTGGGGAATGGTATTATCTGCAGCCGTTTCAGGGATAACCTGGCTCATTGCAAAGTGATTGGGATAAGCTCCATTTTAATTGTGAGATTCAGCATTCCGGAAATCTCTACAATTCAGGCATTGTTTAAAATATTTCCCGTTTAAGGTACAGGCCGAGATTTACAGTTTTGTTAAAATCTTTACCTGCTTCTTCAAGGTCAACTGCTGCTCCAAACTGAGTGTTTTTAACTGATAAACCAAGTCTTACTGACTGGCTGCATTTTATATTTGAATGTTTATCAAATAAAAACAGAGGCTGAATTTCGGAACAAAGGCTTATTGTTTCGTTCAGCTTATGTTCGTACCCCAAAATCGAAAAAATATCATATTGAAGCTCCTGCTGTATATTGATTCTTGGTGCCACGAGCATAAAGAAATCATTTTTCTTCAGGATAAACTGCATTCCCGCAGTTGGAATAAAGCCGGGATGCCCGCCATAGAATCCACCTCCGGTGAGTCTGATATTTTTTACCGGTTCATAAAACAGAAGATCCTCAAGCATGATATCATTTTCTTGATTTTTGATATAATCAAATTGAAGAATATTTATGTGGAACACCCCGAATTTTGATTCTTCGGAGAACTTCTTATTTACAATCAACTTAAATGTTCCGTATTTATTTCCTGCCATTAATTCCACAGGAATGGGTTGTGCTTCAACAAATGTGATATTGCCAATCAACACAACAGCGATTAAAGCAATTTTTACGAATACGGGTTTCATAGCTTTTTTAAAATGTTAATAAAGATTTTGGAACAAATCTAAGTGGATATAACAATCCGACTCTTAGGAGTAATATCAGGCTGCAAAATATAAGGTTGAAACTGGGGAAAAATAATTTGAATTAACTCGCTGAACCTTATCAGGGCTTCCGGATTTTGCGAACTGTATTTAAAGGTTCCATTTAATGAAGTATTTTATTATTATAAAATCTTATTATTTTTATAAGGTCTATTATCTGATTCATTTAACTATACTTAATAAGAGCATGAAAAGCATTTTTAAAATCTCCGGATTGATCCTGTTCATGATAATACCCGGTTTTCTTAGCTCCTGCAAGAAAGATATGCCGG
>JBJKPH010000326.1:0-4455 GCA_046706585.1 Bacteroidales bacterium
TCCGGATGTGCGTCGAGGATCTGGGGGTTGATCTGGAAAGGCACAAGGATAAAGGCGTTGTATGATTCAGGTACAACCACGGGCATAACATTGGATCTCCTGATCGTGGGGCAGGCCATGTTCGAACCGGCACTCCATCCTATATATGGAGTTCCTCCGGTCACTTTTTCCCTTACCGGATCAATAAGACCATTCTCCTGTACCATTTTCAGCAACTGCCAGGTGTTGCCTCCTCCGACAACTATAGCTTCTGCTTCCATTACCGCCTTTACCGGATCATCATACCTGTGTACAGAGACTATATCGTATCCGATCTCCCTGAATCTGGAGGCAACCTTCTTTTCATAATCATCAAAGGAAAATGTAACTGCGGCATAAGGGATGAAAAGTGCCTTTACGGGATCTGCTCCGAGAAATCTGGCTATCTCATACTTAGGATATTCAAGATATTCTTCTCCGGCATTGGTTGAATTACTTATAAGTAATAATTTCATATATAATAGAATATTTAATATAACCTTTTTGAATAACTTGGATTTTGTGTTATTTGTCGTGTTTTATCTGTTTGATATTCTGATTATAAGGATCAGGAATTACATTTATGGTATAAGAAGTGTTTTTTATAGTGTTAAATATCAAGACTTTGCCGCTAAGCACTTCTTCCATATTGGTAATTATCTTTATTACTTCATTGGCCATTAGAGTACCTGTAATTCCCGGCAGTACACCGAAAAGGCCTACTGCCGAGGGGGCCGGATTGGCTTTCGGGGCACCACCGAGGTCCGGATTATAGCATCTGTAAGTTGGTCCGCCACGGTAATTGAAAACCGATACCTGGCCTTCAAATTTATAAATAGCGCCATGGACCATTGGTTTGCCTGCCCTTTGGGAGGCATCGCTGATTATGTACCTGGTCTCATAATTGTCGGTTGCATCTACAATTACATCAAACCCTTCGATAAGACTGTCAACATTTTTTTCGGCAAGCCTAATATTAAAAAGTTCTATATCTACAAGATCATTCTGGATGTTGAGCCTGTCTCGGGAGATAATCGATTTAAGTTTCCCCCGGTCCAATGAGCCGTAGAGTATCTGGCGTTGCAAATTCGACTCTTCAACCATATCATATTCAACAATACCTATACGTCCGACTCCTGCTGCGGCAAGGTATTGAAGAACCGGGCAGCCAAGCCCGCCTGCTCCTACAACAAGAACCGAAGAGCCTTTGAGTTTTTCCTGTCCCTTTTCGCCGATCTCTTCGATCATGATATGTTTGGCATACCTAATCTTTTCTCTTTCAGAAAGCATAATACTAACAAATAAAGGAGCCTTCCCGGAACTGGTTTGTGTAATGATAATCCGGTGAATAAAGGTACAAAAAAAATAGAGGTGGTAAATAATTCACCACCTCCCGGATATTCTGAAAACCAGAGTTACTACTAATCAAAAGTAAATGCAAGCCCGATCTGTACAGGGTATAGTTCGGGTCCTTTGTCTTTATTGAAAAGGCTGGTAAGATAATATGTTCCATAAATCTGGAAGCACTCATAACCCAGGCGAACAGTTGGACCGTATCTCAGGACAGTAAGGCTGAAATCATCCTTTTCCTTCACTTTTTCCTTCCCGCCATCGAAATATACCACCTTGGAATGTGATCCTATCTTTCCGCCTGCGATCATCCCTGCAGCAATGTTCAGGGTTTTTCCCCCGTCAACAGGTATCTGCCCTTCGATAAATACAGGAATCACAAGATAGGTAGTTACCAGTTTGGATTTTTCATAATTGATACCTGAAGGAGGATAAAGAGGGCCTACAACACCCGATAAGTCTTTTGTAATATTATTATTCCCTTCGAAGAAGTATTTATTGAACTCAACTCCCACACCGGTAACAAGTCCAAAATGTCTTGAAAACCCCAGTCCCAGCTGGGCAAAATTGAAATTAAAATTGGTTGATCTCCCTGTATTGAGGTCAAGCCAGCTTAGATTTGAAGGGAGGCTGGCGCTATAATCGGGAGTTAAATACCCGTTTAGTCCGATCTCAAGACCTGACCAGTGAGGAGTAAATCTTTTTCTTCTTCTTCTCCACCGATCGGCCCTGTCTTCATCAGGATCCTGGAAAAAGAAATTATTATGGGCGGCATCGAATAACTCAAAAGGATTTTCATCGTCGATTGCCTGCAATATATCAATTTCACTCTTTGGTACAACCTGAGTGTCCTGTCCTGACACGTTTATCAGGAATAATGTCATTCCTGCTATAAGAAACATTCTTTTCATTTTCGTGGTTTTAATTGATTCTCTACTGAGACGTGGTTCCCGGTATAAAAGTTACACCTATTCGGGTTTGTTCTTCAGTTTGCGATCAATATTTATCAACTGGGAACTGAATTTGATCTGATTCAGTTTTCCGTCTTCGCCTACGCCAGTCTCAAGCTTCATATCCCACCCCAGCAGGTGGTTTAATCCCCTGATTCCTCCGTCTGCAATCTCATACACCCTGAGATTCTCTGATCCGGGATTTGCTTCTTTCAGCACCAGTTCCCTGAAATTTCTGGCAATGATTTTCCTTGGGCTTATGTCTCCGATATCTTCGGCACCGGCATCATAGCCGGTTTTGTTTACTACCATTTCTGCCATCATCCGGGCCGGTTCAACAGCCGGCATATTCAACCCGTTCACCGGTCTGGCCGGTTCCAGTGCTATTTCCGGCCGTTCAGTGGAAGCAACCGGGGTAACTTCCTCTGCACGGGCAGTTCCTGCTTCTTCATAGCTGATTTTTTTCACTACAGGATCTCTTCTTTCCGGCTTCATCGAAAGCAGGAGGTTTTTCAGGCCTTCTGTTCCTGCCGGTTGGGGCTCAACAAATATTTTCATATCAGCAACGACCTGAAAACTATCCTGTGTGGCAGGAGTGCCGTTATGATGCAAGAAAGTGTATGATGAAACAAATACAAGGAGTGAAGCTGCCAAAGCCATTGCACTTCTCACCATGATCTTTCTTCTCTTCCGGTACGGGATCCTGAGAAGGTGCAGTTTTCCGGGATAATGGATATCAGGCGGAGACAGTTTCAGGGAATGATGGATACTGTTAAGCGATGAAAACCTTTTATCGCTCCCGGTCAGTTCATTAACTTCGGCTGCCTGTTCCGGGGAGAGATCATTCTCGAGATTTGCAATAATATAATATTCAACCTGTTCATCCGAAAGATCACAGGGATCCTTTTTAAGGAAGTCGGAATTTTCATACTGTGAAAGACCGGATGTCAGTGAAATATCGGCTGTCTCCCCGAATTCTGCCTTAATGTCAGGATTATTATCGAGGAATATCATAACAGCGCTCTCTTCTTCGGGGGCAAGATTGCCATCGCGTAAGTCGATAAGCCAGAGCTCATAGTTATTCCTGTTAATTTCCATTTTAAACGACAATTTCAAGTTTACCGATCATTTTCCTGAGGGCTGATCTTCCCCTGTAAATATTTATCTTGACCTGTGCTTCTGTCTGGCCTGTGATACCTGCAATTTCATCATAGCTGTAACCTTCGTAGTCTCTCAGCAGGATTACCGACCTGTGATTTTCAGGAAGCCTGGCCAGGCAACTGTTCAAAATTTCCTTAAGATCGGAGTAACCTTCATTATAAACAGGTATGTCGGCATATTCGTCATTAAGTAAAGTTCGCTGTTCCTTCCTGATAATATCGATCATTTTGTTATATGCGGCAGAGAACAACCAGGCTTTGGCACACGAATAATCGATAACAGTAACATTCATCCATAGTTTTTCATATGAATCCTGAACGATATCCCTTGCCCGCTCAGTATCTCCCAGGCTCTTCAAAACAAACCGGTATATCCTGTCGGAATATTCTTCGACTGACCTGTTGAATTCCTTTGGTGTCATAGGCTATATTACACACTAAAGACGGATAAAAGGATCAATAGTTACAACTATTTATTTTTTCATTAATCCCCGACCGTTTTTTGGGATTTCCCGGCAGGGAGGCGGAGCTATAATACCCAGGGGATTATTGCCTTTCTTCGGTTTGGATAATCAGGGAATTTATCATGGTACCACTGGTGATGGTGAATTGCCCTTGGGATAAGGTTTGCTGCCGTCCATATTGCAAATGATAACCCTGGCAGTGACCATGTCATAATAGCATAACCCGACCATTCGATAATTTCTCCCATAAAATTTGGGCATGAAACCCTCTTAAAGTGGGTACCTACAGGTATAAAATATCCGCTCTTCCCGCCAGATCTGAGGCTGATTAGTTTTGAATCGGCCGCCTGGTTGATAATAAAGCCGGATGCAAAAATTAATATACCGACGATAAATCTGGGGTCGGAGATCCATCCGGTGGCGTATCCTCCTGAGAAGAGTCCAAGCCATATACCGTTAATATAGCCATTGACCATATTAAAGATCATTGCCATAATGATCACAGCCATCGGT
>JBJKPH010000327.1:0-5011 GCA_046706585.1 Bacteroidales bacterium
ACGAAGCACTGATATATGATACAATTATTGATGATTCTCCTTCCCCGATTATACTGACTCCGGGGGCAAGCACACTCTGGCCTGTTTGATAATAGGTGCCGGAATTTACATGTATTGTGTCGCCTGGTGAAGTAACTCTTGAACAGGCATATGTGAGTGTTTCCCATGGTGAACCGTATGTACCCTGATTCGAATTACTGCCGTTTGGATCGATATAATAAACTGTTGCTTCAGCTGTGGCAGTAATAACCAAAAAGAAGAATACAAGTACTTTTCTCACCCCTTAAATTTTTTGGCAAATTTAAGCTATTTACTGTGGAACTCATCACATTGTCAATAACTTTCTGATAAAACCATCACAGCTTACTTTATATAATTTCTTTACTTTTTTGTGCAGTTAACGGCTGCCATTTTATTAATACAGTAAGGTATATATTTCCTTAACTTTTTATCTGTTTATATCAATGCCTGTTCAGACCGGACCGGCATTTTTTTATTTAATATAATATGAAGCTATTAACAATATAAGTGTGTTTTTTTTTACCGGAGATAGCATGATGAAATTGAAAATCTGTCAAAAATGGAAGTATATGTATAGGAAAACATCGTTTATCAAAATTTATAATTCAGTACAATAATTTTATCTAGTTTTACTGTCGGATGATCGGTAAATTTGATATATCAGTCATCCTTCTCCCGAATATCACGGGATTTTTTTAGGGCCGAAGAGCCAATTTTTTTGTCCGCCTTGTTAGTCTCTTTAATGTGACTGACGGGGCGAAAGCATGCCTGGATCATTCATCTTATTTCAGATTAATTTCTCTATTGGTTTGGTTAATATGTTTATATACAGGTTTTTATAATGATAAAATAAAGAAAGTTTTTAGTATCCGGTTAAAATATGCAAAATAAAAAGGCTATAGGTATCCTTATGAATTCATTGGATATGGGAGGGGCAGAAAAACAAAGCCTGCTCCAGGCTAAACTTATGGAAAATGAATTCGATGTATATTATTTTGTTCAGAAAAAAAAACCCAGGTTGAAACAACATCTGGATTTTATTGAAAAAGAAAAAATAAAATATATCCAGTTAAATGGTTCCGTTATATCAAGAGCAATTCGTTTGAGTGCTTATATACGTGAATATGATATTAAAGTACTGTTTGCCTATCTTACACTTGATAATTTTCTTGCAGGATTACTGTCATTATTCAGAAAAATAAAATACATAGGAGGTGTAAGAAGTTCATCATTGCATCCTGTTAAATTCTGGGTAACCTATTTTTTACAAAAGTATCTTCTTGATTATATGATATTTAATAATTATTATGGTAAGAATATGTTTGTAAAAAGAGGCTTTTCCGAATCCAAATCTGTTGTAATTCAAAACTGTATAAATAATATTCAACCTTTAATAACCAGAATGGATAAAGACACAGTTAATGTTCTGTCGGTTGGAAGGTTCACTGCCCTGAAGGATTACTATACGGCTTTGAAGGCATTTTCTATTTTAACAGAGAGGGTGCAATCAAAAAAGATTACCTACACCATAGTGGGTGATGGCGAGTTGTACGAAAAGATTAGGTTATGGATAAGTGAACTTGATCTGGCTGAAGTCACGATTGTAAGAAATCCTGATGACCTTGATGAATATTACAGGCAGGCTGATATTTATATGCTCAGTTCTGATTCCGAAGGTCTTCCCAATACCATAATGGAAGCTTTTAACTATTCTCTGCCTGTTGTCTCAACTGATGTCGGAGATGCAGGGTTTCTTGTTAAGGAAGGGAAGACAGGTTATTTAATAAATCCCAGGGATTTCATGGTAATGGCAGAAAGACTTACTGACCTGGTTTCTGATTCTGATTTGAGGAACAGGCTTGGTTCCAACGGACATGAGTTACTTCTGAATGAGTTTTCAGAAGAAAAGCTTCAGGAACGTTTCAATAGTTTTACCAGGAAACTTTTATCTGAAGAAATATAATTGGAGAAGCCTTTCACAGGAAAAATAACTCAATTGAAGGCTGGCGCAATGGCAGAATTTAATGCTCTAATATACAAGCCTTCTAAACCGGTGAAGTATTGCGGGGAAAAATCCGTTAACCATAAGATTAAGCACTCTTTTATTTGTAAGTACATTTACCGATATCCTGGGAAGAGTAAACATATGGTCAACATGTTCGTAGAAAACATTTGCATTTTCTGTTGTGGTGGTGGTAAGAAAATTACAGCGCCTGGCAAGATCAATTTCGCGGGTGCTGTACTCGCCAAAAGGATAACTGAAATGTTTGACATCCCTGCTTATTTTAGACTCAAGCATCTCTTTCGATCCCATCATTTCATTTATTGCATGTTCCTCTGAAAGATAGCGCAGGTTATAATGATTTAAAGTGTGTGCTCCTATTGTAACAATAGGATCTTTTGCCAACTCTGCTATGTCATCCCAGCTAAGCACCATTTCATCATCTCTTTCAAAAATATCAAAATTGTATTTTCCGAAAAATCCTATAAGTTCTTCCTCAAGGTTTTCATCGGGAAGCTGTTTAATCAGTCCTCTGATATGGATATAAGTACTTTCTTTAGTCCTTTGATTTTGACATCTGGCTTTAACAGAACCAGTGGAAAAGGTGTGATCGATTTTATCGTTTTTTAGGATGAGATCTTCCAGGATATACCACCATATTATGGCTTTCTTATTTGGGAAGGAACATGTAATATATATGGTAAAAGGTATATTATGTTTCCTGAAAATGGGATAAGCATATGTATAATTGTCTTTATACCCGTCATCAAAGGTGAAGATAACAAACTTTCTTTTGGTTTTCCTGTTTTCTTCGAGCCATCCCGGAAGCATATCCAGATTAATAAAATCGTAGTTTCTTTTTTTAAAATATTCAAAAATGTTTTCAAGATGTTCAGGACTGATTTCCAGGCTAAGATGGTTATGGATGCGTTGTTTTCCAGATGCAGGTATGACACGATGCAAGATAAGAATCTGTCCCTTACCTGCATATAGAGGCCTCGTCAGGTAATCAATTCCCAGTGAATTAATTATAGGAGAAAAATTCTTTGTTAAAACTTTTTGATAATATTGCCCCATAAATCAATTAGGTTCTGCATTCAATGTGTAAACTTACAAATTAATTAAGATTAATTTTACCTTTATTGTATGAATAATTTCAAATGACATTTAATTTAGAGGCCTTTAAAACCGGACTATCTATAAATTGAATACTTCGTCTCACTTGAAATACAAAATTCCAACGTTTAATTAACCAAAAACCGAGTTAATTGTTTATCCCTTATTCAATTTTAACTAAACCAGATCTAATTCAGATACTCACCATTTAACGTACCCAATTTAAACATATGTATAATCTTATATCTATCTTCAAAGACTTTTTTACGAAGGGGAATGTACGCAGCGTAAAAGCAAAGCAGAATATTCTTGTAATAGCCGCACTGAAAGGATTCAGTATAGCCATAAGCTTTTTTCTTGTTCCCTTAACCATTAATTATGTTAACCCGACACGTTATGGTATCTGGCTTACATTAAGTTCCATAGTAGGATGGTTTAATTTCTTTGATATTGGTCTTGGAAATGGTTTAAGAAATAAATTTGCCGAAGCTGTGGCTATGAACAATACCAGGCTGGCCAGGACTTATGTAAGTACCACATATGCTATACTTGTAATTATAAGTTCCAGTGTACTTATATTATTTGTATGTATTAATCCTTTCCTTAACTGGGCGAAGATATTAAATACGCCGGCCGATATGGCTGGGGAACTGAATGTCCTTGCCCTTATTGTTTTTGGTTTCTTTTGCGTGGAATTTGTGCTCAACCTTATGACTACAATCATAACAGCAAACCAGGAACCTGCAAAAGCTTCATTCTTTGGTTTTCTGGGTAATCTTTTCTCTCTGCTTCTAATTTATATCTTAACAAAAACGACTAAAGGAAACCTTATATATCTCGGTACTGTATTCAGTCTTACACCTGTCCTGGTTATAATATCATCAAGCATTTGGTTCTATACTCATAAGTATAAGAAATATGCTCCTTCTGTTAAGTTTGTTAAGTTTAGTTATGCTCGCGACCTTATGAGCCTGGGTGTTAAGTTTTTTGTAATTCAGATGGCAGCGGTTATCTTCTACCAGACCAGTAATATTATTATTGCTCACCTGTTCGGACCTGAGCAGGTAACTCCTTATAATATTGCATATAAATATTTCAGTGTTATTACAATGGCATTCAGTATTATTATGTTACCGCTTTGGAGTGCCTATACAGAAGCATGGATTAAAAAAGATATTGAATGGATAAAAAACACTATTAAAAAGCTGGTGTTTTTATGGATACTTGTAGCTTTTGGAGTGGTTGTTATGCTTGTATCGTCAAAAACGGTATACAGGTTATGGGTTGGCAAAGAGATTCAGGTACCATTAAGTGTTTCGGTAGTCATGGCAGCATATGTGGTGGTTAATGGCTGGTGTGGTATTTTCTCACAATTCCTTAATGGTGTGGGTAAAATCAAACTGCAGCTATATAGCAGTACTCTGGGCGCTGTAGTTAATATACCGCTGGCTATCTACCTGGGTAAACATTTCGGTATTTATGGTGTTCTCCTATCAACAGTTATCCTGGGATTAATCAGTGCGCTATGGTCACCTGTTCAGTACTGGAAAATTATTCACAATAAAGCAACAGGCATCTGGAATAAGTAATCATGAACATTCTTCTTCTTAATACACATAACCCGTTTAAAGCTTCGGGGGTTGTTGCGCTTGACCTGTTGAACCAGTTCAGGCAAACAGGTCATGGTGTCAGATTGCTTGTAAATAGTTACAGTCCAGATTATCCTGACGATATAATCAGTTTGGAAACCCGCAGGTCTGCAGGTTTAAAGACATTCCAGGAGAAAATAACCTGGAGAATAAATCTCCTGAAGAAATTCCTGAAAATAAAGGATAAAATTCGGACAGATCCTGATTACCCGTTTTTTCATGT
>JBJKPH010000328.1:0-2999 GCA_046706585.1 Bacteroidales bacterium
AATCCGGCCGGATTTGGTGAGGGTTTCCGGTTTATGCAGTTATGGGCAGCGGCATTACCAGTAACCGAAGTCAGCTACCCTCTGCCCGGTACGAAAAGGGATGTCTGTAAAAATAGCCAATAATTATCCAGGGCTCCCAATTAAAATTCCAGTTTTATCTTTCTATTACCTGTAATAAGATTGCCTGAAGATAAAAGAAGCTGTCCCGGGAGGAACAGCTTCTGATAATAAATGTTTTTATATAATATTTAAATTACAGCAGTTTAACATTTACAGCATTTAATCCTTTTTTACCTTCCTGAAGGTCAAATGACACTTCATCGTTTTCCCTGATTTCATCATTCAGTCCCGATACATGTACAAAGTATTCTTTTCCTGATTCATCGTCTTTAATAAATCCAAAACCTTTGGAATTATTAAAAAATTTTACTGTTCCTTTATTCATAATTATTAATTTAATTTTTTGCAAAGTTAGCATTACTATCCGGATAATGTACTTATTTTCAATAAATAGGACAGATACGGACCATTTTTATTCATTTTTTACTGCAAATAACCAACCTGGTTGCAGGAAGGAGTTCCCGGAAAACATTAATTTATAAGGAATTACCAATTTATTAGTTTGGAGCAGGTCTGTTCCTGCGGCTCCGGCTCCGGTTCTTTTTCATTCTGACTCAACCGCGATCAAAGGTGACTGTAAATAAATAATGCAGTGTGTTATTTTGGGCAACAGCCCGGCCCGCTGATATAGGATCAGGAGGTTAACCAATTGCATATAAACAAAACACTTTATGATATCTCCTTAACTATTGAGGCTGAACAAATTAATTTGCTTTTTGTTGGTTCAATATCCGGGTAAAACCAATCAGATGATTACACTTAGACGAGTTTACGATCAGGAAAAGACAGGTGAGCACTACAAGGTCCTGGTTGACAGGTTATGGCCCAGGGGTATTTCCAAAGAAAAGGCGGGATGGCAGGAATGGATGAAGGAATTATCGCCAAGCAATGAATTACGGAAGTGGTACAATCATGATCCCAGCAAATGGAAGAAATTTAAACAGAAGTATAAGATCGAATTAATCGGCAGGGAGGCGGAACTTAAAAGATTAAAACAACTGGAAATTAAATACGGCACCCTGACATTGCTATATTCATCAAAAGAGGAAAAATATAACAACGCTGCGGCCTTGCGAGAATTTCTTATGGAGCCGGATGTTTAATCCTCATATAGTTTTTAGGTTTTATCTATTGACCGTCCTGTTATTTAACCAATCACCAGAACAGCCGGAGCTACAGAAACGGCTTCAAATATAGTGCCGCTCACTATCCTCAGTCACTGTGGGGCTTTCCATGCAGGAACTTTTGTAGAATTGGCAGTTATAGCATAAGAAGTTCTTTCCTTATCAGGATAAGGATCATTCGTGAAATGCTCCCTGCCTGATAACTGACTTGTCCCGGACAAGGGAACTTATTTCAACAGAAATTGTTCTCATACAGAAGGGTTCATTCAAATAAAGGTACCGGGTTGTTAAGGATAATAATTCAACAAAAAGGAATAATTTAAAACACTATGAAAATGGACAAATCAATTCCGGTTACAACATTATTTTTAGATGTAGGTGGTGTAATGCTTTCAAATGGGTGGGGGCATGAATCACGAAGACGGGCCGCTGAAAAATTCAATCTTAACTTAGATGAATTGGAAGAACGGCATCATCTCACTTTCGACACTTATGAAGAAGGAAAACTTACTCTTAAGGAATACCTTAACAGGGTGGTATTTTATCGGAAGCGTACATTCACGCATGATCAGTTTCAGAAATTTATGTTTGACCAATCTACTCCTTACATAGAGATGATTGAGTATATACAAAAGTTGAAAGAAAGAAACTGTTTGAAAATCGCAGTAGTCAACAACGAAGCCCGTGAATTGAATGAATACAGGATAAAGAAATTTAAGTTGAATCTGTTCGTGGACTTTTACATTTCTTCGTGTTTTATCCATTTTCGAAAACCGGATACCGATATTTACCGGATAGCCCTCGATATTGCACAGGTACCGGCTGAACATGTTGTATATATTGAAAATACAGAGATGTTCGTTGATGTTGCAAGAGATTTAGGGATTCGAAGTATTCTTCATACTGACTACAAATCCACACGTTCTGAGCTGTCTTTCCTTGGATTAATGATATAGAAGTATGATAATCTTCAAAAAAAGTGAAAAATAAGTTATCTCTCATACCAATAAATAATGCCGTTCTGGCGATTAACAGATGATGCAGGATACGTTCATCGAACATAAACATTATATTAATAATCACGGCAAGTATCTGCCGGAAATTCTTAAATGGAAATGGAATCAGAGCAAAAAACAAAAAAGGGGAAAGCTGAAATCAAACGGGAAATAAGGCACATCGGTATAGCAGCAGACCATGGTGGGTTTGAATTGAAAGCTCAGCTTTTGGAAGAACTTAAGGAATTTGGTTATGAGGTAGAAGACTTTGGTGCTTATGATCTGGTCATCGATGATGATTATCCGGATTTTGTCATACCTCTTGCCTTAGCAGTGGCACGCGGTGAAGTGGAACGAGGACTGGCTATCTGTGGAAGCGGGGTAGGTGCATGCGTAGCAGCTAACAAAGTTCATGGTGTACGTGCTGCCTTAATCACGGATTCATTCTCAGCTCACCAGGGAGTGGAGGATGATGATATGAATGTAATGTGTCTGGGAGGACAAGTCACCGGGTATTCCCTTTCACGGGATTTAGTCCGGACGTTTCTGAATGCTCATTTCAAGGGAGATGAAAGATTCAAAAGACGTCTTGCGAAAGTAGCGTCTCTGGAAAAGGAGAAAAGCAATTCAGTCACTGCACTTCCTGCGTGGAGGTCACTGGAAGAACATTCCTCAAAGGTCCGGCAACTTAATCTCAGGGAAGTCTTTGCAGACGACCTTACACGAGGTGAGCGTATGGCGCTCGAAGATGTTGGGATAT
>JBJKPH010000329.1:0-5815 GCA_046706585.1 Bacteroidales bacterium
ACTGAATACCTTAAATCCGTTTTTTCTGAACGGATCGGAAAATTCAGGATCCGAAAGTACATTGTAAGTTCCGATGAAGATTTTTTCGCCCTTTACTCCCTTAAGCCTTGAAACATCGGGACGATTAACGGAAACGAGTACCTCTGAATCGGAAATAACCTTGTTGGAAGATACTACTTTTGCTCCGGCCTTCAGATACTCCGAATCCTGATAATAGGCTCCCTCTCCGGCACCCTCCTCAATAATAACGTCCACTTTCAGTTCTTTGAGTATCTTTATATGTTCGGGTGTTAGTGCAACCCTGGTCTCACCACCACCCTCTTTCAATATTCCTATAGTCATTATATCACTGGTTAAATATCTATACCTGTAAGACAAATTACAGGTAACAATGTTCTTAAAAAGCAGTGATTTTTTTGACCAGTTCCGGAAATGTAAGTTGATATGAAATTAAGGTGTCTTCAGGTGTCAGTCAATTCCCGTTACGGGCTTATCTTCCATGGCCTTACTCTTAATCTTCATTCGCTTCGAATAGTAAATAGAAAATGTAAGTGAAAGGACGGCAATAAGCATAAGGGCTATTACCCTGTAGCCGATACCAATATTTTTCAGGTTGAACAGAAAGAAATAGAATGCAGTTACTATCATAGTAGTAATGGCAAGCCATCTGTATTTTACATTATTGAGGACAATGCTGAGTACAAAGAACAGGGCTGCAGCCAATGTCCATGAAATAGTTATATAGGCTCCGGAAAAAGCATGGAAAAGGCTGTACAGGGCCATGAAAAATCCGGTAATAAGATATGTATTCCTGATTAGCTCTGTTTTTATTTCCAGCCGGTCCTTTTTCCAGTTAATGATCCTGGCAGTTACAAAGGCTACGAGGGTGAATGAGAAATTAATCTTGCTCACAGGCTCTGAGAATATGAAATATGTTACGAGCAATGCGAGGAAAAGGCCTGTATTCATCACCACTATAAACCGCGAACGAAACCACAGAGCCATCGATACGACAAGCAGACTCTGAACCGAAAGGAGAAGGAATGCGACAGGAAATTTATAGATGCCTGCAATAGTAATGCTCAGGACAACAAATCCATAAAGGGCATACAGGGCTGCCGAAATTTTCCATGTTCCCCTGTATTGAAGAATAGCTGAAAAGGTAAGTGCAACAACAGAGATTATTCCTAGCGGTAGGTAGAAATTTGATGAAAAGAAACCTGTGATAACAAGGGCAAGAATAAATGAAAATCCGAGGCCGTTAAACACTATTGATGTATTCAGTTGTCCCTGGGTTATCTTATCACTCTCAGGAAGCAATGTAAGCAGGGTGTATGTGAATGCAGTTCCCAGGAGGAAGAGGAGACCGCCATGCATATCCGAGATCCCTTCCGGCGTATGTGTTACAAAAGGATTGTTGAAATACCAGAGAAGGAAAGTTGTGTACACAAAGAATATAGAGAATACCAGGAGTGCCCACCATCCGTTCTTTCTTACCAGCAGAACGGTATAGATTGCCACAATCATCATCAGCGACAACATAAAGAGTGTTGAGTTGCTCGCTATTGCTGTAATTGTGAGCATTACGATTACAAGCCATGCAAGCACCTGTTTGCTTTTCATGTATGCCCTGATCAGAAGGGGAACAATTACAAACATCACAAGTATCAGCCCGGCTATCCTGCTTTCGATCAGTGGGTCGGGTTGTGAAAAATGCATCTTCAGGGTCACTACAAAGAGAGTTATGTGACCATTGTAAACGAATAGCTTCGACAGATACGGATAGGATGTACGTGTCAGATAACCGGCCATATATACAACGGCAACGGAAACAAAACCGAACAGGGTGGAAAAGAGAGTCATGTCCTTGCTTTCCAGGAACTGCACCATGAACAGTATCCCGAAAAGCAGGACAAAATTTCCAAGCCATGCCATTCCATATTTACCAACCTGTGATTCAAGACCATCATCTTCCTGCCCGTCCTCAAGCGATTCATACCTTCTCACCTCAGGTTCGTTTTCATGAACCCGAGGGTAATGGAAGGATGCATTTTGCTCAAGGCTGGTGATCCTGGTCTCCAGGTCCCTGAGCTTATCAAGGATCTGGCCTATACTTATCTCTCCAGGGTGGTTTTCTGTCTTCATTATTCTCTGTTATGCTTCAAGGGCTTCATGTTTTTTCCATGGCGGTAACAGCCATAAAAGCAATGCAAGGATTGCAAATGGAAGTATCAGCCAGAATATGGCCATCAGGAACCCCTCGGAGCCTATAAGTCCGAGTTTGAAATTGGTGAATCCAAGAAAGCTCTTTGAGAACAGCTGACCGCCGATCACCACATTCCATCTCATAAAGAATATACCTATCAGGATCAATATCCCGTCAGTAAGATATATTGTCTTTCTGACTTTTTCTCCGAATTTTGCTACCTGAATAAGCCCCAGACTTATCAGAGGTATAAGAGTTCCCATTGTTATCTGGATTCCGAAAAGTGTGATATTCAGTTTTCCTGATACAAGAAGGGATAATATGTCAAATGATTCCTCAGCCTCGTAAATTCGATGCACCTGGTCGAGTGATTCCAGTGAAAAGTCGAGAATAAGCACATAAAAGAGGAATTTCCCAACAGTATCAAGGCATGCCATGTCAATTTTTACTTTACGGATGGCTGAGATTGCCATATACAGCACCATTACCAGAGCAATACCTGATACCATAGCTGAGAAAAGGAAGATCACCGGCATCAGAACAGTCGACCACCACGGGTTAGCCTTTATGGAACCAAAAATAAAGCCCACATAACCATGCAGAAGGAACGCCGATGGTATACCTACAATAGTAATGAAATGCCCGAGTTTCTCATCCCATTTCAAAGCATTGGGTGATGTATCGGTCATACCAAGTGTGAATATCCGGTAAAGGGTTTTCATAAATCCTTTTTTCTCCTGTGACCACCGGACGAAATCACGCCTGTAATCAAACCATATCTCCAGAAGGAGTACAGCCATCAGGTACCACAGGTATATAAACCCGAAAATAGCCATCGCCGATGTTCCGTGTGGTGTTACCAGTATTTCATAGAACCTCAGCGGATGTCCGAGGTGAGAAACCAGTGGGAGAGGGGCACAGATGAGGAAAGCCAGTGCAGTTACAAGGGCAAGCTGATAGGTTGGCCTCAGAACGGTCATTTTAAAGACCCGCTCAAGGGAGGCCAGAATGAAGGCACCTGCCACAAGACCCGTAATATAAGGGTAAAGAACTATCAGTATCCCCCATTGTAATGGCAATTCATTAGGGTAGATGTATCCATCCACCTGTGAAAGCATATCGTATAGATGTTGGTAATGTTCCATATTATCTGACCTCCGCGCTTAATGCATTATAATATAATTTTGAACCTGTATTCAGATGTGGTTTAAGTATCTGGCAGTCATGTTCCTTAAGAAACTGTACCAGATCACCGTCCCTGTCTCTCAGATCACCATAGATCCTTGCTCCTGTAGGACAAATCTCCATGCAGGCCGGGACAAGTCCCTTTGCAAGCCTGTGATAACAGAGAGTACATTTGTCAGCGACATGCTTTTCGGGATGCAGATACCGGCATCCGTACGGACATGCCTGGATGCAGTAGCCGCATCCTATACAGTGTGTCTGATCGATCAGCGCCACACCATCGGGACTCTCAAAGGTGGCTCCGACCGGACACACCTGTGTACATGGCGATTTGGCACACTGATTACACATCTTTGGAACGAAGAATGTTTTGAAAATATCCTCTTCGGGTTCATTTGTCTGGAAACCGTCGATACCACCATTGGGTGAGATCACCTTTACAGTACCGTCATTAAGTATTGTGTACTGTTCAACCCAGTTCCTGAAATAGAATGGCTCCTGCGGCACATGATTCTCAATCTTGCAAATCTTGGCACACATGCCGCATCCTATGCATTTTTTAATATCAATTACTATGCCCCACCAGGGACCTGTTTCATTAGTCGGTTCTTTTGTTAAGAAGACCATTGCCTTCAGCGGATCGATCACTGAAGTAACAGCAATGGTTCCTACAAGTGCCGCTGCCGATTTTACAAACTTTCTTCTGCTTGATTTTATTCTTTTAGATTCCATACTTCGTGGGGATTATGACATTCAATACAATCATTTCTTTCAATATTGTGCTCATGAATATTTACCTGGGTTATCACTTCAGGTGATCTTGCAGGATTAATATTGTGGCACCGGCCGCAGTCTTCCCTCTTGCCCAGCTTCAGGATATTATCAGCCTCGGGTGAGTTGACATGCTCGAGACCGGGTCCATGGCATATCAGGCATGAGAGACCGGCGTGCATATCCGATTGAAGCACTTCATAAATATCCGGATGGCAATCGATGCAATCAGATTTGCTTGCTGTTCCGGGTTCAATATTTGAAATTTCAGTTAGGGCATCTCCCCGGTAGAATCCATATTCGCCCCATGAATCAGGTATAAGAAAATGCCTGATAACAAGAAATATGAATATTACAATGGCAAATGCCGGGATAAGAACTTTTAGTTGTGGAGGCATAAAAAAAGGTTTTAAATTACTTTAAACATATTCTTAATTATTCCCGTTGTTTATTAAAAAACAGCACTGGAAAATACATAAAAAGTGTAAACCCAAAAGCATAAAAAAGAAATTAATACTATTTATGTGCTTATTTATAATAAGATTAAATAAGATTGTGTTATACCGGTCGGGTTGTCACGACTATCATACATCTTTATATAATAGTCAGACTGATCATACTGCAGCAACAAAAGCCTGAAATATCTTTACTTTATTACTATGCAGGCAAAACGAAGGGATACCTGATAGTAGTAGAGGTCCTGAGTCTTCGGGATCAGGTTCAGGGAGTTGAAAACAGTTGTCTGATATCAGACTATTACTTATATTTGGTATTATTGATGATGTCTGTGGTAAGCAAACTTGAATAATGAAACCTGTTGCTCAATATTAGGAAGAAAATGAAAAAGGGAATAATTATTGTATGTTTGAAATATATGTTTTATGTTTACAACACATATTTTGATATAAAGATGGCTGCAGGTCTATCTGCAGAAAGTAAGATAAACATAAAAGTATAGATAAAGAGCTATCCGGATTGTTGATAGCTCTTATTTTTTTGTCTGCAACCAGCTAAAAATATCCAATATGGCCTTTTCTTCAGAATTATTCAAATTTGCTGTTTATCCAAGTTATAATAATGCAATTAAATTCCTGGCTGAGGAGCTAGCCTCCCCAGAGGAATGGGACTATTCAGACTCTAATGAAAAACGTTTTACTATCTTAAAAAACTACCTTGAGTTTACATTTAGAAAATTAAAACAAGAAAGCAAAGTAGCCTATACGAGTAATAATAAGTACGCTTGTTTTAATACAGGATTGGTGACGGATAACCTTGAAGATATTTTTGCATTCTTCGAAGAATACAAAAAACCAAGACCCGGATCAACCGTACCTTTCTGTTTCAAAGCATTTCTTAAGGAAAGTGATAATAATCTTTTGAGAAACTTTTCAGGAAAGATTCCAGACATCGCAAATTTCTTTGAAAAACCCGAGTTACTAATTTTCAATCCAAAATGCAGATTAGTTCCTGATATTGATCATATAATACAGGACAATAACTCAAGATTTCCAGATCATTTACGCGGAGCTGATGATGGTGAATTAAGAAGACAATTAATTGGTTCAATTGACGAGATCAAAAAAAAAGTACGGACAAACTATAAGATTGCCGTACCTCAGTATTATGATGGAAAAATTCAATTACTCCTTCCTC
>JBJKPH010000330.1:0-10010 GCA_046706585.1 Bacteroidales bacterium
ATCGTAGGGCATTGAATCAAATCTGACGGCTTTTTCTTCTATAAACTCGTAGCAGAAACTGTCCATAATCATTGAATCACAGGCAACTTTTCTGATTATCAGTGAAGTATAATGGTAAATATCATCGTTTTTCTCCCTGTCGGAAGTAAAGAATCCCCCGGGGCTGTTTTTCTCATTCACCAGGGCAAAATCATTAAACCTTGAATTTATAGGTTCCGGCATAAGAACCGGATCCGACCAGTTCCCTGAACTCAGCCTTGATGTATAAATATCAAGCAGCCCGAATCCGCCGGCCCTGTCGGAAGCAAAATAAAGCTCATGGTTCTGGTCGAAATAAGGGTACAGATCGGCTCCGGACGAGTTAACTTTTGGTCCAAGATTAACCGGTTCCGACCAATCCCCGTTCACCTTTTCACACATGTAAATATCAGATTTACCCTGTCCGCCCGGCATATCAGATGAGAAGAAAAGATACATGCCATCGGGGCTAATGCATGGATGGGCCGTCTTCCACAATGGATCGTTATACTTAAAAGGCCTGATGTTAACCCAGTTGTCGCCCTGGCGGTCGGCAATAAATATTCCATAGTTATTTACAGAACTTTTACGGCGTTTTGCACGTTTTCCGGTCTCTATATTCCTTGTAAAATATATCTGATTCCCGTCGGGTGTCAGGCAGAACGGACCCTCAAAGAAATCGCTCTGAAGATCTTTGGAATAGATACGCGGGATTCCCCACTTCATTGTATCTCTCTTCCGGGAATAGAAAATATTATATGTATTCTCGCCATTTTGATTCTTTGCGTCCTTAATAATACTGAACTTCCTGTCGGAACAAAAAAGTAAACCGTCATCGGTAAGCATGGGTGCAATATCACTGAACATACTAAGGCTCACAGGTACTTTCTCAATCTTGTACAGGTCGTTGTCCTGTGCAACCAGTGATGCCGCCAGTGTAAGCCCTAAAAATGCCGATATTATTTTTCTTCTTCCCGTCATATCATCAGAAATATCGAGGATTAGCCGCATTTACCTTTTTGCCGAACTCAAGTCTTAGCCCTATCTCGTGGGTTCCACCAACGAAACTGGATATTTCGCTCATATTATAATCATATGAGTATCCCAGTTTAAGGCTCTGTGTCAGTTGTGCTTCTATTATCCCTACCAGAGCCTGCTCCCCCACCCTCCATGAAGCGCCTATCCAGATAAAATCGGCAATAATGAAATTACCGTTCAGGTCGATACGCAAAGAGTTGTTCATTGAGTATTTTACCAGGACCGACGGTTTGAACCTTAAGGACTCTGAAAAGCTGATCAGGGCACCCGCTGAAAATATCAGGTCATAATAATTCATATCAGGGCTCATAATGTACCCCGATGAGAGAGTGTCGCTTTTATATGTAAGAAGGGCTGGAACAGCCAGTCCGGCAAAGAATTTCTTATTACTGTAATATATTCCGGCACCCACATTCGGCAGTATGCTTGATTCGGTGGCAGTGCTGAATGCAGGATCTCCGGGCTGAACGGTTACTATACCCGAATAATCGGAGGTTGTCATATCAACTCCACCCTTTATTCCCAGCGACCATAGCCCGCTGTTCCCTCTTATCTGGAAGGCGTAGTAACCGAAAAAACTGTTCTGTGTGGTAATACCATATGTAAGGTGGTTAACCGATACTCCCAGGGCGATCCTCTCTTTTTTCATTGGTGCATGCGCAGTAAAAGACTGCATTGAACTTTCACCTGCAAATCCGAGCATACGCTTTCTGACCAGCAATGACATACTGAGTGCATCTCTTGATCCTGCATATGCCGGGTTAATAACCAGGCCATCCATAAGATACTGACTATAAAGAGGGTATTGGTTCGCGACAATATACGGACCGTTATCCTGCCCGCGTAATATCGCGGGGATAAACATTATAATGGTCACTAAAATATAGATCTTCCTTTTCAAAATCTCCTTTTTATGATCACGTATCCTTTCTTTGTAACCCTTGCAGGCTCTTCAACTGTCAGGAAATAATAATATGTTCCCTCAGGCAGGTAATTACCATACTGGTCTCTGCCATCCCAGTCGTTCTGGTAATTAGCTGCCTTGTATACAATAATCCCGGTCATATCCGTTATTACGAGTTCGTTCTTACCTGAATTCTCAATACCTTTAATAATGAACAGGTCATTTATATTATCACCATTGGGTGAAAATCCATTCGGCACGGAAATTACTGTAACCTCTATCGAAACGTCATCTTCTACCGGTGTGCATGTTCCGTTCTCGACCTTCCAGTTGAATATGTTCATTCCATCCAGCAATCCGCGTACAGTTGTTGTTGCCAGATTTATATCGTCAAAATTTCCATTACCAGACACAACGCTCCATGTGCCTGTACCCACTAACGGCACTTCACCCTGAAGGTCATACTGGTATTGCATTGGTACCAGGGTTGTATCGTTACCTGCAAAAGCCGGTGCCGGTTGTTCCCAGAATGTTATATCAACCGATGCGGAGTCAACACATTTCCAGTTACTTTCTTTCCACCAGAACTGCCATATGCCATAATCCTGCACCGTAACCGGGTTGCTGGCGTTGCTGACATCTGTCACGGCAGTCAATACAGCAGTCTGCGACGACCACGTCCCTCCCCAGCTTCCCGATGGAGATGCGCTCAGAGTATAATCAAGGCCGCAAATCTCATCGTTGGTTCCGGCATCAGGAGATGGATTCATAAATACCACGACCGTACGCACACCATTCATTGATGTTGCCACGCACCCGTTCGCATCAGTGACCGATACAAGTGAGTAGTCGTATGTCTTAGACGGATCAGTTGAAGTATTTTCAGGAACACCGCTGTAAGTATGCGGAGATGAAGCTACTGATGATACCGGCACATCCGAATATGCATCATTCAATACAATATCCCATGGAGCGGTCCCGGTCAGGTCAATGTCGACCTGAATGTTCTCTCCTGAACATATTGAATCTTTCACTACCGTTATAGTGCCTGTTGGAAGCGGATTGATACTTATTGACAGAACATCTGATGTATCAACACAACAACCGGCAAGTCCGGATGTAACTATCCTCCTGTAATTCATGGGAACGGTAAGTACCGGTGGCTGATAATCCTTCTGGTCGCTGGTCCCTGTTGCCTGTGAGTATGGCAGTGTACCGTCACTTTCAATCCATTGGTAGGAATATACACCAGGCTCACCGCCTGCAGGATCAGAGCCTGCAAGAAGGGCGGGCTGCGTATTATAGCATATTGTCTGATTTGAAGAAATAGTATTATTACTGATCAGTGAAAGCACATTTATGGTTACCTCGTTGCTCTCGGTAAAACATTCCCCTGAAGTGACTTTCCTCTTCAGCCAGCAGGTTGCCACCTGTGTCTCCGGGGAATAGTCCCTCTGATCAGCTACTCCGGGAGCAGTGTTCCAGGTTGAATGATCATATGATATCAACCACTCAAAGAAATAAATACCGGTTCCCCCTGAAGGATCCTCCCCGGCGATCATATCCGGCAGCTGTCCGTTGCAGATGGTTGTATCGGAACCACCTGATATCACTGAGATACTATTATTCAGTATGTTGGGATGAACATTGATCACCACAACATTGCTGGTATCATCACAAGCCGATGAGATCACTATTCTGCGGTACCAAGTCGTATCGACCAGTGCCGGGGGTGTAAAATCCCTGGATGTGGCTCCCGCAATGTCAGTGAACGATACTGACAATCTGGTACTGTCCTGCCACTGGTAAAGAGGTGTTCCGTCGCCACCTGTAGCATCCAGTCCTGTCAGTGGCATCGGGGCATTCCCCGCACAGATTGTCTGGTCGGCCGATATTGTATTGTTGCCTATATCAGGCCAGTTTTTCAGGTGTACAACGTCTGAAGTATCCTTGCAAACTTCGTTATATCCCGATTTTACTATTCTCCTGTAGTACTGGTCACCCGGGAAATTCGGGGAATTCTCATCAGGATTATATCCCGACTGATCGGTAATACCTTCAGCTGAATTAAATGCTAAATTGTCGGTACTGCTTTCCCATAAAAAGGCATAAGTTCCATTTCCGCCGGCCGGTAATGAACCTGTCAGATCTGCAAATATCTGGTCGTTGCATATCACCTGGTCAGTACCGATTGTGTTTGAACTGATCAAGGGATAAACCCATTCGGTAACTGCTGCAGTTGTGTCATAGCATCTTCCTGAAATTACCTGGCGCCTGAAATAGGTCGATTCAAATAGTGCCTGTGGCTGGTAGTCCTGTCCATTACCGGTACCTGCAGCAACAGTGTCCCAGCTAACCTGGTCAGTACTGTGAAGCCACTGGTAGGCATATGTCCCGTTGCCACCCAGGGGTCCTGCATTTGCCTGGAGCAACTGCACGGGTGTCTGCCCGTAACATACTGTGTCGTTTGTACCAATAAGGTTATCGGTTATCAATGGTTGTACGATTATCAGGATCGCTTTTGAAGTATCGGAAAGAGGGGTAGCATTACTGTCGGTAACAACCCTCCTGTACCAGATAGTGTCGGCCTCAGGTCCCGGGTTTATAAGATCCCGTGTATTGCCTCCTGTACTGTTCCAGGTAAGCTGGTCTGTACTTTTCTGCCATAAATAGAGATACGGGAGCGTTCCGCCCACGGGTGATGTACCTTTCAGGTCGGGCATATCATAATTCCAGCATATCGAGTCTGTTTGTGTGGCCGTTACTGCCGACACAATTGAATTGAACAGGAATCCGTTAAGCCTCATTTTGAGATCGGTTGCCGTTCTTCCGCCCGAACCGGGTGATCCTCCCATTGTTACTGACGGGTAGTTGATTATTCCACCATCCCCTGCGATTATTGATGAGGTCACATTTCCCGGTAATATGTCGCTCGTCCATATTTTACCCACTGATCCTCCGCCACCTGAGCCATAGGAGTTTTCAGTATTACCTCCGTTTCCGCCGTCGGCTGATATTACCAGGGCTGAAGGATCGAAGGCGCGATTTGATATGACTATCGTGCCGCCGGCCCCGCCGCCGCCGGCCCCGGCCAGTCCTGTTGCTGTTACAGTAACATCGGCACCATCTGACTTTATTGAATGTCCGTTCCCGGCTATTGTGTCGGCAAGGATCAGAATTATCCCGCCACCGTTACCACCATCCGAACCGGTCCCTGTTGTTTTGCCCGAAGAACCACCGCCTCCACCCATAATAATCCTACCGTCGGTATCAAAAAATGCATTCAGTGCATAACCGCCTCTTCCGTAATATTGTGTAAATCCGCATGATTCATACTGGTGTCCCGATCCACCGTTAGTAAACAGGGCGCCACCGCCACCGCCTGAGAACTGGCCGCCACCGCCACCACCGGTTGAAAAATACTGGTATCCTTTTGCATATTTCAAAGGCAAAAGTGCCACTCCGGCCGAGTCGTGAGTAGCCGGTCCTTCTCCCTTTCTTCCTGCCCTTACAGACACCTCGTGAAAATAGAGGCTGTCGCCACCGGGTAACATAGAGCACTGCCCATCAACAACCGCAGACTGGGCGCCCCTGAAACCTTTGCCTGAAACATTAATATCGGCATTGAGTGTCAGCTTGTTCTTGACTATCATGGCAAGCACTCCACCTTTCCCTGTAACAGGATCCCAATCCTTTGCAGAGAGTTCAGTGGTAACTACAGCATCATTGAAAGACCGCACCTTGACAACCTGCACAAAACCCGACACATCATACATTCCGATAAGGTCATTAAGGAATGTCAGTTTTTTGAGCCCCGGTTCAACAAGCTCTATTTTCAGGAACTCGTAATAGCCCAGTTTACCGACTTCACCTGTCGATTGTCCGTTTCTCGGGTAATTATACCAGGTACTGACCCTCATACCCTTCATCTGCATTACCAGGACCGTATCCCCTGTCTGAAAGCCCGATACATCATCAACGATAGCAAAATCAACACCCATTGATGTTACTCTTGCATAAGTGTTCAGATTATTCCCTCCTACAGGGGTTTGTCCGTAAATGACAGAAAGACCTCCTAAAGCAGGCAGCAAGAATAAAAAAAGGAGTACATGTTTGATATGCTTATCCAGTGGCCGGGTCATCTAAATGGTTTAATCTCCGCTAAAATAATTAATTTCCACGATTATTCAAGATAGGCTGCCATGAATATTCATGAATGAATTTTATACGGAAAACAATAGTATCAGGATACAATAAACGTCACTTTTTAATCAACTACCGGTAATTCTACAATAAAAGTTGTCCCCTGATATACCTCTGACCGGAACCATATCTCTCCCCCGGCTGTTTCAACGATCCTCTTGGCTATAGCCAGTCCGAGACCCATTCCTGATGATTTTGTTGTGAAATTCGGTATGAAAAGCCTGTCCCTGAGATCTTCGGGTATTCCGGCTCCGTTATCCTGCACATATATCCTTACTTTCTTCTCTCTTTCTTCAACCCTTACTTCGATAACTCCTTTCCTGTTCGAAGGGATCGACTGTACAGCATTCCTGATAAGGTTTGTAAGAAGGCTGTTAAGCTGCTCCCTGTCGGCCATTACCATTACTTTGCCGAGATTATTGAAATTGGTCGTTAACTGGATATTACTGATATTGCTGAATATCCCTGAAACATGGTTGATCTGTTCAATCAGGTCGGTTCTGACCGGATTTGCCCTTGGCATTCTGGCAAAATTAGAGAATTCAGTGGCTATTGCTGAAAGGCTTGAAATGTGCTCTATCTGGCTCTCTGAGAACTTCCTGATCCTTTCGTCAAAATCGCCGGCACCATCTGACCATGACTTATATAGCTGCTGTACACTCAGTTTCATCGGCGTAAGCGGATTTTTGATCTCATGGGCTATCTGTTTGGCCATTTCCCTCCAGGCGTACTCCCTTTCTGACCGTGCCAGCTTAAGTGCACTGTCATGGAGTTCCCTCAGCATCACATTATACTGCTCCACCAGCTTCCCTATTTCATCCTTCCCCCGGTAAACAAGAGGGCTGCTCTCCTCTCCCAACCTGAAAGAAGCCAGTCCTTCCTGCAGCATCCTGAGGGGGTTTGTGATCCTCCCGGAGATAAAAACAGCTATACTCATGGCTATTACTATCAGGATAAGGGAAAAATTGGTGATAGCAACAACAAGGTTTGATATCTCTTCCGACAACCTGCTCTGTACGTTAAAATAGGGTAAGTTCAGGTAGGCAAGCACTTCATTCCTGTTGTTCAGGAACAGGTTGTAAGCCGACAGGTATTTTAACCTTCCAAGGGTTTCTTCGTGGACGAATTCCGATAAGCCCCTGCCATTCAACATGGTGAAAGCTGTGAAATCCATCCTGTCGCCAGACAGTTTCTTATCAAACAGGTCGCGTCGTGAAGTAGCCAGCAGAGTCCCGTCGGTCCTGTAGAGGTTAATATCGGTATAGAACACATTCGAAAATTTTACCAGCAGGGCATCCAGCGACTCATAATCTTCTGCACTCCATGATTCATCGAGCTTGCTTTCTCCTGCCAGCTTATGTTCAAGTTCGATATAGACAGAACTGAGCTTTTCCTTAATACTGTCGAGATGCTTATTTCTGTATTGCGCTATACTCAATACAATAACCACCGACCCAATAGCAATTATTGATCCAAGCAGGATTGTAACGAATGCAAACTGAAGTTTCTGTCTGAAATCAAATCCTGATATACTCCAGCCGGCCGGAGGCCTGACTATTACCAGAACGCCCACTAATAGGATGAACAGCAGGACAAAGAAATAGGTGAATGTAACAATGTGATCTGTAAACCTGAGTGCATTCCTGGTAATTACCACCGATATCGAGGGCGAATGGTTATAGATCAGATAGTCTGTACCATTCTGTCTATACTCGTTATACTCTTTACTCCTGTCGTTACGGTAGGCAAGTATCGGATCAAATGGTTCCACGCCTGTCTGAATCGCCAGTGTATCGTTATAGTATTTTGCCACCGAGTATTTCTTGAGCATCGGTTGTGTAAGGAATCTTTCATTGAGAAGAAGCTCGGGATAACCCGACTGAATAAACTTAAGCTGGTTTACAAGTTCTATAAAAAGACCGTTGGAGCCTCCCTGGATATTATCAAAATAGATGCAACCCATATAGTAAGCCCTTCCCGACCTTGAATCCATAAAGACAAGCGATGAATCGATCATCGGGAGTCCCAGGGAATCCCTTTTTTCGGCAAAAAAGTCGAAACAGTTTGTATTGGTTCCTCCATCTTCAAGCATTAACTGAGAATCATCATTACAAATTGTGTATATCTTCTCATAATTCTCCCAGTAACCATTAAAATATCTTGAATCGAGGTAATCGTATATAGCCACAGCATCATCATTGGTAAACCTGTCGACTTTCATCATCGAAGCAAGGAGAGTGTCGTTACACAGCGTTTCCCACTCGCCTATCAGCAACGATTCGGCATAATAGTCGTTATCGGTACTGTAGTTCACCGCCAGCACCTTCAGATTGCGGGTTTCCCTTTGCCTTGCTTCAGCCGGCAACCGGTATGCAGAATATCCTGCTACAACAAGTGCAAACAGGAGAGCCGTATTCAGCAACGTCGACTTCTCTGTCCTTGATATCCTGGCAACAACTACCATAAGAATAAAGGCAGCAATCTCAATAGCAGGATTCCGTCCGCCGGGAAGTAATATCGCCAGGGGAATGAGAGACACAATAATTGTTGCAAACACGAGTACCCTGTCGCTAATTTTCCTGCAGGCCGACAGAATGCGCAGAATGTATATACCAGCCCCCACAGGGATAAGGAAAAGCGATGTAATAGCCACAAGAGTAAAATGATCGAGATCGAGTATCCTGTAGATGTCGAAGTTGATATTCGACAGTATAACATATTTCTCTAGCAGCCAGTCGAACAGTGTGAATAAAAGGACCGCCGGCACAAGGTAGCAAGAAAGGCAGATCAGGTCCCCGGCAAACTTCCTGCCCGTACGTTCGGGTAAGGGGAAATTCCTGTAAAAGCCAACTGATATATACAGGAACAGTATCGACAAGAGAAGGAGGTGCCCGGGTGATGGAACAAGCGGACCAAGGCTGAACCTGTCGGAACCGAATATATCTATATGATTTGTAAATTCAGGCTTCCCTGTTACGAGGAAAATGATGTAAACAATGATCACTCCCAGTAACTGAACCAAAAAGGAGAGTAGTTTCCTGTCTTTTCTGGTCAGCCACACAGCAATCCTTGTCTGAAGTGCCAGCAGTATCGAGAGGAAAAGTATCCATAGAAGCAGCGGAACAACCACGAATAGAGTAATAAAGCACTGATCTTTATCAAAAGTAAGTGAAAAGAGATATTCTCCTTTAGTATTATAAACCGGATACCCTATATTCTCAATGAGAGAAAATCCGGTCCCTTTGGGAAGAGACAGGAATTTATCATAACCTGAGACAATATACTCGTTTTGAATCGGATAATCACTTCTTATGCTTATAAGCGAGATAAATTCATTTTCCCCCTCCCCGATCCGGTTTACAACAAACCACCTGTTATACAGAAATATAAACGGATTGGAGAAGAGTGTTGAATCATAATCAACAGGCAATTCGTAACTGTTGTCCGACCATGCTTCCAGTCTGCTGTTCCTGTAAATGGCAAAACTGATCTCCTTACCGTCCTTATCGGTAAAAAGATCGGACATAGTGCCGGTTCCTATAGTCTGATAACGGGTCTTTATGTCGTTGAGAAGATCAAGTGCTCTTTTCTCTTCCCCTCCCAGCCTCCTGTTGAAAGATGTTACTTCGTAACTGAATTTAAGATTGCTGCTATGAATAATATCCGACAGTATTGACAGGGTAAGGACTACCAATAACAAAATAACCAGGTTCCTGTTGGATAGTATTAATTTCATTCAACTGCAGGTTTGACATTAATCATTGTGGTATGGTATACCATTTATGATAGTAAAAGCCCGGTACAGTTGCTCCATAAACAATAACCGTACCAACTGGTGAGAAAAAGT
>JBJKPH010000331.1:0-5402 GCA_046706585.1 Bacteroidales bacterium
GCGGGAGGGAGTGTAAGAGTGGGGGGAAATTTTGCTTAGAGCATAATGAGAGACTGAAGACTGAGGGACTGAGAGACTCAGAGACTGAGGGACTTAGAGACTTGGGGACTCAGTGACTATGAGAGAATGCGATGGAGTAGTGGAATTATGGGTTCAATCCTGAAACGGGGAGAGAGATAACTCATTGTCAAGTCACTCTCAACTCATTCTCAACTAATTCTCAACTTTTTTACATCCCCCTTGCTCACGCGGTGCATGATCCTTTCCCCAAAGGGGGAGTTACTACTGTATAAACGGTATCGAAATCGGGTACTTATAATCTTCACCCCTGGATGCTTTTATGCTTGCTACTATTATACAAATGAATTCGAGCAGCAGGAGAGCTCCGAGAAAGATAAAACCTACTATAATAAACATCAGAGGAATACAAATAACAGTATACAACAATATTGATAGCTGGAAGTTAAGTGATTCCTTCCCGTTCATATCAACAAACTGCGATTCATATTTCCTTGACGACCAGCAGATAAGCGGTCCAATAATACCTCCGAAAGGAATAATAAACTGCGCCAGTGCACTCAGGTGACAGAACATACCCCAGTTCCTTTCCGACTCTGACAAAACTCTGATTTCATTCATGACCAATATTTACTTAAAGACGTAATTAGACTATTACCGCTGCATTAATTGAACCGGCCAAGCCTTTTCATATCATTCGGCAAAAGCCCGTTCCCGTTCTTTGGAGTGATCTTATGTTCACCATAAAAATACATCCTTCCGTCATCACAGCCAATTAACATCTTGAAGCACATTCCGCCTTCCCTCTCACTATCAGGCCCTACCTTATGGAGTACAAGTGTGTCCTTTGCCTTGTCCATAATGGCTTTTTGTATCTCCTCATCACTAACTATTTTAATCGGATAAGGATAATACTTTGCAAGAGCCGACTCAGATCTCAGTTCGGGAACGAGATCACTTTCCGAGACCAGTATTGTCTTATTTCTTGTCTCAGGCACAAACTGGTTATAATACTTAAGGTATTTCTTGCCTTTCATCGTGGGATCTTCAGAAATATGCCTCACGTGTGCCTGCATAAATCGCAGTACTACCTCCACCTTGTATGAATACTCAAATTCATCCTCTCCTGTGGCTGACAGCGGGATAGCACACAATTCAGGCATATCCTCTATCCTGCCAACATCTTTCCCGAGGAGGAGGTTAAGAAAATTATAGGTGTTTCCCGATTTGTCCTTGTCGAACTTAGTCTCTGTAAGTACCAGAAATGAGTACGAAGGATCTTTTCTCATCTCGTTGAACTGATCGACAGTAATAAAATCATAAGGTGTAATCTCCCATTGTTCTTTCATAGCCGTTTTCATAAAGCTATTAAAGGTTGAAAACATCTGGTTCTCCTGAACAACAAGTGTTTTGGTATTATAAAAACCTGCAACCTCGTCGGGTTCAGGGAAGGGAGCCTGGGCCGATGAAAGCATTGATACAAACAGGAAAGCAACAGCCAATAGAATCTTATTCATACAATTGTTATTTTGGTAAATAGATAGGATTTCTCTCGTTGAACTTACGTATATAGAAGAATAACATCTGTTTCTTTTTCTTTTTTGACAGTCCCATATATTCCTGGTACAGCTCGGGATCCTTGGTCAGCAGTATCTCAACATTTTCCTTATCATACTCTATCACCCTTCCCGTTTCAAACTCAATAATATACTGTACAAGTTCATTTTTTGAGATATTCGAAGGCCGGTACGGCATTCCATAATAGGGACTGTAATAAGGATTGTAAAAACTGGAGTAGCTGTAGGGTGAATAATAGGGATCATAATATCCTCCGTATGGAGAGTTATAATACCGTCGGTCATCAGTCTGCACGTCAGCGACAAAATGACACAACCTTCCAACAAATGTTTTCCGGTTGAAATTAACCTGTACCTGTACGTATAAAATACCGTTCCTAGAATAAACCCAAATGTCTGACACATTTATCTCCTGACGTATCCCTATTCCATCGTAATAGTAGATCTCATCATTTTCGAGTACTTTATCAAAAAAGTCCCTGTCATTGTAATCGGCTGATGTGAGTATTTTTGATTTCGGGATAGGATTATTCTCCTTTACCTGTTCGAAATCGACGAAGATCCCGTCATTGAACCTGAAATCGGGTGTAAACTTCACCATCTCCCTCTCCTCATCCTGTGAGAAGGCACCCTGGTTCAGCCCCGCCAGGCTCACCATCAGAAATATGGACCACTTTTTAAGCATATTCCGTTTCGGTAAAGTATCCCTCAAAATTCATACCGCTATAGCAAAATTAATCTTTTAAGGTAAACGTAAAAAAGAATTTTCATATCTTTACTTTTGACTCATCAATCCTGCAACAGGAAATGGAAATCAGTTCTTCCGATATCAGTAAATCAGAGAAAAGTGCTAACAGACCGGTAGAAGGTCATAAAGATCTTTTCAACAGCATCCTGCTGCTCCTGGTTTTGATATTTTTGGCAGCCCTGGTAGTAACTTCCATACTGGGTTACCTTTATATATCGGTCGCAATTATTGTCGTTCTTTTTGTTTCGCTTATTTTACTGTTAAGGGCTTACCGGTCAGAAGTTAAGTCATTGGATATACGTTTCAATGATATGCAGCGAAAGGTTGAAAAAAAGGAGGCCTTCATCTCAGATTTTTCACATCTTATTAGAACACGCCTGAATAATTTTTCGCTTATTATTGACCTGATGGGTGAAACATCAATGACTGAGAAGCAGAAAGAACTGATGGATACTCTGATAGCATCGAACAATAACATGGTCAATGCAGTAAATGAGCTTTCGAGGCTTAGTGCCGAAGAGATCACATTTGAGACCAGAAATAATATCAAACTGGACCTGATATCGACACTGCAGGGAACGATCGACCTGTTCGGACTTAAACCCGAATCTGATGCAGTTATCGATATTGTTGCCGCGGAAGATCTTAAAAAATCATATTTGTCAGACCCAGTTGCCCTTAAACAGATATTCCTCGACCTGTTCAACTCGATGGAGATGAAAGGCAATCACGATCTTATTATTCAGATCATGATCGAACCCGAAGGGCGCAAAGGGAACAGGGATCTCATCAGGTTCGATTTCAGGACCAACCGCCAGGTACAATATCTTAAAACCAACCTGGATGATCCTTCACGGTTTACCAACCCGGCGGTAAATCTGATATCTCTCCTTGACGGTAAATATTCGTTCTCTATCGATAATGAAGAGACTGTTTTCTCCTTTACTATCCCCATGGATGCTGCTGTTGAGAATGAGGGGCTCTCGGCTGCTGCCCAGAGAATAAAAGACCTTAACCAGGGAAAGAGTTCAAGTAAGTCGCTGACTGATGCCAACATCCTCCTTGTTGAAGACAATCCAACCAACCAGAAGATTGTACTCATATCTCTCAGGAACAAGGTAAAAAGCATTGAAACGGCTAACAACGGGAAAGAGGCACTCGATATGTTTGGCAAATCAAATTACGACCTGATACTGATGGATGTCCAGTTGCCGGTCATGGACGGAATAACAAGTGTTCAGAAGATCAGGGAGCTTGAATCGAGTACCAGCAAACACACTCCTGTTATAGCCATTACCGCCAATGCAATGCTGGGAGACAAGGAAAAATGTCTTTCGGCAGGCATGGATGAATACCTGAGCAAGCCATTCCAGCCCAACAAGCTTATCTCAATGATCGAGAAACTGCTTAACGGTTAGCATAATTTTTCGGCACAGGTCTCATACCTATTATCATCATATCATCAACCTGCTCATTGTCCTTTTTCCAGTTAATGATCGATTCTTCCAGGATAGCTTCCTGCTCTTCCATTGAAAACTGGTGGATAGTAAGAAGCAGGTGTCTGAGTCTGCGGTACATGAATTTCTTATCATGTGGCCCCCCGAACTGGTCGACATAACCATCGGAAAACATATAAATCATATCATCTGCCTCGATATCAACATAGTTATCAACGAAGAGATTGCTGTCAGTTGTGCCCAGGCTTATCTTTTCACCCTTTATCTCAATAAGACGGTTATCCCTGATAATGTATAAAGGAAAGAATGCCCCTGAAAATTCAAGTTTCCTTGCTTTCATGTCAATTATACACAGCCCAATATCCATCCCGTCATTCACTTTCATACCCCCCTTTTGGGCTTCGTTGAATGACCGGCGAATACCCTGGTTTAAAATAAAAAGGATCTCAGAAGCCCGGTCGATCTTCTGGTCAATAATTATCTTGTTCAGCAATTCCACCCCGATCATCGACATCAGGGCTCCCGGTACTCCATGCCCGGTACAGTCGGCAGCCACAATAAAGGTTTTTCCTGATGATTCGCTGGCCCAGTAGAAATCGCCACTGACTATCTCCTTTGGTTTGAAAAAAATGAATGATTCGGGTACCAGTTTGCGGAAAGTACTGATATTCGGGATCATTGCCTGCTGAATGTAGCTCGCATAAACCAGGCTGTCGGTAATATTCCTGTTCTTTATCTCCAGTTCCTCACGCTGTCTTTTAATCTCGGCATAGGCCAGATCTTTCTCTACAAGAAGCTTCTTCGCCTTAACCAGACTTCTTGACTGGTATCTTATAAACAGGTAAACCAATAACCCAATCCCTAAGGCATAGAAAATATAATGATAAACAGTATCGCCAATTATCGTTATACTCAGGCTTATGTTTACAGGTATATTCAATTCCGGTTACACATTTATTCAAGGTGGTTACGGAGAATATATTCAGTACTAAGATAGACCTAAACAGGTTCTTAAAAAAACATGGCTGGTGATACTCATCATCGGCCCTCAGATGCTTCGGCATCACCGGGCAATAAAAATGCAGATAATATTTTTGAAGGAGAAGCCGCATCCCTTTCAGGCATTATTTCAGAGAGCAAACTGTCGGCTTTTCTGATCGTAGCCTCATCAGAAGCCACAATATTAGGCCACTTGCGGGGAAATTTATCTTTTGGGTGAACCTTAGCTGTTGCATCAACAATAATGTTACCCCTGTAAATCTCTATGTTCCTTGAAGGATCGGTATTTGAAAGGATCTGCCATGTTCTGGTATAAAGGTCGGAAGCAAGTGCGGGTTTGTCGATTATAAATATCCAGAATCCTGTTCTCTCCTCGAGGAACTTTCTTGCTGACACCTTCCAGTCTTTATCCTTATTGACAGTACAGAATATTGCGGGTATTCCACCCATAAGCATCGACACGTCCGATCCCAGCAGTTCCGAGTTCATAATATCTTCGGGCAGTTTTCCTGATATTGAATCCCTGGTGCTGATCTGACTTATTCTGTTCCTCACCTCTCCTTCGATCTTGCCGGTTGCATCGATGCCCATTTTTCCACCATA
>JBJKPH010000332.1:0-2072 GCA_046706585.1 Bacteroidales bacterium
GTAAACAGATGTTCCAAAAAACCTTCCTGTGATATTTTTTTATTGATCATATAATGTATTTTTGCCTTTAACGCTTTTGAATTGGTATTTCTGGTTCTGAAGCATAAAACTGTTATTATCCAAAATCTGTTTTTATGAAGGTTGAACTAAGCTGGATAGATTACCTGATAATGGTGATCTATTTTATTTTTGTCCTGGGAATAGGCTGGTTCCTGCGCAAGTTTATGAAGAATGCCAACGCCTTTCTCGAGGCAGGAAGGTCGATACCGGCATGGGTGGCCGGACTGGCTTTCATATCTACCAACCTGGGGGCCCTTGAAGTAATGGGTATGACTGGTTCCGGACTAAAGTACGGAATGCTGACAACTCATTTTTACTGGATAGGAGCGATCCCGGCAATGATCTTTCTTGCCCTGTTTATGATGCCGTTTTACTACGGATCAAAGGCCAGGTCGGTACCAGAATTCCTCAAGCTCAGATATGATGAGAAGACCAGGGGTCTGAACGCAATACTGTTCGCTGCCATGACAATACTTGCTTCGGGGATATCTATGTATGCACTGGCTATTCTGATGGAAAAGGTTCTTGGCTGGGACTTTAACGTGAGCCTGTGGATTTCGGCCCTGATAGTCCTTGGTTATACATATCTCGGAGGACTGTCGTCGGCGATATATAACGAAGTGCTTCAGTTTTTTATAATTGTGATAGGTTTATTACCACTTGTTTTCCTGAGCCTGAGGGATGTGGGTGGTTGGACCGGTCTGAAGGAGAGCCTGGCACCTATCACCACTGCCAACGGTTTTGCGGCAGATACATGGACCACTACATGGAAATATACCGGTGAGGCAGCTGGTAACCCGATGGGAGTCGAATGGTTTGGTATCCTGTTTGGTCTGGGCTTTGTACTCTCATTTGGATACTGGTGTACTAACTTCCTTATCGTTCAGAGGGCATTTGCTGCTGAATCAAAGGCTGCTGCCCGTAAAGTTCCGCTGATAGGGGCTATTCCAAAAATGTTCATACCCTTTCTGATAATTATTCCGGGTGTTATTGCACTTGTTCTGATGAACGACCCGGGTAAGGGATTTGCCCTGCCACTCGATTCTGCGGGCAAACCAATATACGATTATACTATTATTATGCTGCTGAAGCAATACCTCCCGGCAGGTGTGCTCGGGCTGGGAATAACTGCACTGCTGGCATCGTTCATGTCGGGAATGGCCGGGAACGTTTCAGCCTTCAACACAGTCTGGACATATGATATATACCAGAGCTATATAAGGAAGAAAACCGGTAACGAGGAGGCCGATGACAGGCATTACCTTAATGTAGGGAGGATAGCAACGGTAGCAGGTGTACTTCTGAGTATAGCTTCGGCATACATTGCCAGTAAGTTCGGCAATATCATGGATTTTCTGCAGACGATCTTCTCAATGATCAACGCACCTCTTTTTGCCGTGATCTTCCTCGGTATGTTCTGGAAGCGTACGACCGGGCATGCTGCATTTACAGGCTTGTTGTTCGGGTTTATATTTGCCCTGCTGCATCATGGATTAACTGTTCCTGCCGGTGCAACAACACTGGTAAAAGGCGGATGGCTGGGTAACCTGCATACTTATCCCGTGGAGATGGCCCAGAACTTCTGGACAGCAATAATCGCTTTTTCGGTTAGTACCCTGGTGACAGTCGTACTTACGTTTTTAACCAGGCAGAAGAAGAGCGAGGCCGAACTGGCCGGACTGGTCTACTCTCTTACTCCCAGGGAACTGGATGAGAATTTACCCTGGTTCAGAAGGCCTGCAGGTCTGGCAATAATTGTGGGAGTTATATGTATTGTTTTAAGTATAATATTCTGGTAGGAGGAAAATATTATGGTTGATATAAGAATACCGATCGGTTTAATGTTCACAGTGCTGGGAGCGCTGATAACAGTCTTTGGAATAGCAACAACCTCTGATGCAAGCATGTATGAGAAATCTCTGGGCATCAACGTGAATCTGATAATGGGCCTTGTAATGCTGGCGTTCGGTGTGGTAATGCTGTTGCTTACAAGGGTCAGGAAGAGAGAAAAT
>JBJKPH010000333.1:0-5975 GCA_046706585.1 Bacteroidales bacterium
ATCACTCTCTCAAGCTTCTCTGCGGGATCAAGATCTCCGTTGAGCCAATGTATCTTAACTCCTTTGCGCTCCATTCCCCTGAACCATGTCATCTGCCGTTTGGCAAACTGATGAATGGCAGTCTGAAGAGACATGAACATCTCCTCATAGCTTATCCGTCCGAGCAGGAACATAGTTACGAATTTATATTCGAGACCATAATATATAAGGTCCTCAGGTGCTATTCCTGATGCCATTAGTTGCTCAACCTCTTCGATCATACCTTCCCTGAGCCTTGCTTTCAGCCTTTCTGTGATCCTTATTCTCCTGGTTTCCCTGTCATATGCAATTCCTGCGATAAGCGGATTTATTGCCGGAAGGTCATAACCCTCGTCAGGATTTAGAAGGTAATATTCCTCAATCTCTATAGCCCTGATCGCCCTTTTAACCGTATCAATATCAGTTGTATTATGCAGTTTTTTGTATTTTTTCAGTCTGGCAGTAAGCTTCGCGAGCGGTTCGCCTTCGAGTTCTGCCCTCAGCGACGGATTTACAGGCACCCTGATGAGCCTGTATCCCCTGACAATACTATCTATATACATACCCGATCCACCGCAAACAACCGGGAAAACATTTCTCTCCCTGAGACCGGCAAGAACTTTGAAAAAGTCTCTCTGGTATTCAAATACATTGTACCTGTAACCGGCATCAACAATATCTACCATATGAAATGGGATCAGCCGGCCTTCGATCCTGTAATCTGCGTAGTCCTTGCCTGTGCCGATATCCATTCCGCGGTATATCTGCCTCGAGTCGGCGCTTATCACCTCACCATTCAGCCTGTAAGCCACCAGTGATGCAAACCCTGTCTTTCCCGAGGCAGTCGGACCGGTTATAACTACCGAATCATATTTTAGTTTACTCATAACAAGTAAAAATAACTATTTTTGTTGCCGGATAACAGTTATGCATGCAATGGATTTCAGACTTTTATACAACAGGATCCGTCTAATCTTCTCACATCCCCATTCTATGTGGAAGGAAGTTAATGAAGAAGATAAGAGTGTAATGTCGGTAAGGACCAGTTTCCTAATGCCTGTTGCCATCCTTGTGACCATTTCATCCCTTCTCGGAAATATATTCCTCAGGAATTCAGGATTATCAGTGTTATACCCTGTCCTGATGGCTCTGAAAGATCTTATTACCATCATTCTGTCGGTGGAACTTGCTACATTTGCAGTCACTGAAATATCGACAGCATTTACTCACACAAGAAGTTTTTCGGTCAACTTTAAACTTATAATATATTCCATAACCCCTTTCCTTGTAAGTCTGATAATCACCAGACTTTTCCCGTCGCTCATTTTTCTGAACCTTGCAGGTCTGTATGGTTTCTTTCTGTTGTGGGAAGGCATACCCGCCATGATCACTCTGGCAGGTGAGTACAGGCTCAGGTATCATCTACTTGTTGCGCTATCGGTAATTATCTTTTATTTTGCCATAGGCTGGTTAATGACCGCCCTTCTTGACGGGCTATATTTTACTATTTTCAAATGAGCAGGAAAAAGGAACCGGCAGGAGTTGTTATAAAGAACAAGAAGGCTCTGCATGACTACATGCTGATTGACACCTATATTGCCGGGATCAAACTGACCGGGACCGAGATTAAATCACTCAGGGCAGGAAAGGCTTCACTTGTCGACTCCTACTGTCAGTTTCGCGATGGTGAACTTTACATGAAGGGTATGAATATCTCCGAATACTGGTACGGGAATATCTATAATCATGAACCAAAACGGGAAAGGAAGCTTTTATTAACACGCCAGGAACTATCGAGACTTCAGAGGAAAGTTAAAGAGAGTGGTCTGACAATAATCGCAATCAAGGTATTCATTAACGAAAGGGGGCTGGCAAAGGCTGAGATAGCACTGGCAAGAGGTAAGAAGGAATATGATCACCGTGAGAGTCTGAAGCAGAAAGATGCCGAACGTGAGATGGATCGCAGGCTTAAAAAATGATCACTTCTCCATTGCCTTTGCCGTCTCTACTGCAATTTGTTCGTCGCCCTTGTAGGCAACAATAAATGAATCCTTTACACCGCAGTCCCTGAGCTCTTCAAGATATCTCTCAGCTTCTGTATATTTCCCGAACGAACCCGACTGGTATTTATACATTGTACCTGCCTTAAGGATGGTTATGTCGTACCGGAGTTCGCATCCTATTCTTCCTTCAAGTTCAGCTCTGGTCAGGCTTTGTGATGAAATGGCTACCTGTACCCGGTAGACGATCTGAGGCTGAACTTCAGTGACAACCTCCTCTTTTTCCTCTTCCTTTCTCTGCTCGCTCCGGACAGTATCTCCGGGCAACATTTCCACATCTTCAATACCGGCCCTCCTGTCAAGTGTAATGAGAAAGGGTATTGTCTCTGAGGAAGACCGGTCATTACCGTTAACAATATAATCGAATCGGCCTCCCATCCTGAATGAACCTCCCAGAGATTCATCGGCTGTTACCAGGTATTGAATTTTCACTACATTCACAGCCGGCAGTTTGAGCCACACCAGATTAACCTGGTTGTTTTCCCAGTAAAAATCGGCACCGGCTGAATTTACAGGTTCAACACTGAAGCCCTGAGGCAGATCCTGGAAGAACCTTGCAAAACCTGACACACCGTTCAGTGAAATCTCGACTGTTACCGGAACAGGCTTACCGGGAGGCCATGAAGTCTGGGTCATTACTCGCACCTCCGGTTCCTGGGCCAGGCATGAAATACCAGACAACAGAAAGGTAATAATGATGTAACTGACCCTTGACATTACAGTTTAAAAATTGGGACTCAAAAGATAATGAGCATAAAATTTATCAATTATATCAACTGCTTCTTCGGCTTTATCGATCACTGAAAAGAGGTTCATATCTTCTTCAGATATATTATTCTCTTCATTAAGCATTACATTCCTGATCCATTCTGTAATTCCCGACCAGTATTTCCTGCCAACAAGAATAATGGGGAACCTTCCTATCTTTTTTGTCTGAATCAGGGTAATTGCCTCGAAGAGTTCATCAAAAGTACCAAAGCCACCGGGTAGTACTATAAATCCCTGGGCATATTTCATGAACATTACCTTTCTGACAAAAAAATGGTCGAAAGAAATAAGCTTATCGGTATCAATGAAAGGATTAGGTTTCTGTTCGAAAGGCAGGTCAATGTTAATACCTACTGACTTACCTTTTCCCCTGTTGGCTCCCTTGTTAGCGGCTTCCATTATTCCAGGTCCGCCACCGGTAATTACACCATACCCCTTGGAAGTGAGTCTGAATGCAATTTCTTCAGCCAGTTTATAATATTCATTGTCGGGCTTTGTTCTGGCCGAACCAAATATTGATACACAGGGTCCTATCCTGGCAAGTTTTTCGAAACCCTCCACAAATTCTGAAATGATCTTAAATACCCTCCATGAGTCCATTGTATGGATCTCGTTCCAGGTTTTTGGTTCGAAAGCATCCTGTACCAGGTCAATTGGTTTTTCCATATTAAAAATTTTTAAGAAAAGACTAAAGTATGAAAATTATTCCATAGTAAGTTCACGTGAGAGGTAGTTGCCGGTATAGCTCTTTTTGAACCGGGCAAGTTTTTCGGGAGTTCCTGCAAATATTAGCTCACCACCGGCTGCACCACCTTCCTGACCCAGATCAATAATGTAATCGGCCGTTTTAATCACATCCATATTATGTTCAATGATTATTACTGTATTACCCCTGTCGACCAGCCTTTTAATAACGCAAAGTAAAACCCTCACATCTTCGAAGTGAAGTCCCGTTGTCGGTTCATCAAGAATATAAAGTGTCCGGCCTGTATCTTTCCTTGCCAGTTCAGCGGCCAGTTTTACCCTTTGTGATTCGCCACCTGAAAGCGTAGTGGATGGCTGTCCCAGCCTGATATAGCCCAGACCGACATCTTTAAGCGTTTTAAGTTTATGAGATATTGAAGGAATATTTACGAAAAATTCTACAGCTCCTGAAATACTCATATCGAGAACGTCACTTATCGATTTCCCCTTATATGTCACTTCAAGGGTTTCCCGGTTATATCACTTCCCGTTACAATCGGTACAATGAACATACACATCGGGCAGGAAGTTCATTTCTATCTTCTTTACTCCGGCTCCCTGGCACCCCTCACATCTCCCTCCTGAAACATTAAATGAAAACCTGCTTGCCTTATACCCCCTAATTTTTGCCTCTGTTGTCTGTTCAAAAAGTTTACGGATATCAGTAAAAACCCCTGTGTAGGTTGCAGGGTTCGACCGTGGTGTCCGGCCTATCGGGCTCTGGTCGACCTCTATTACTTTGTCAATATTCTCCAGTCCAAGAATTTCACTGTGCTCAAGGGGTGTTTTCCCGGAATTATGAAGGACCGAAGCAAGTGCCGGATGCAGTGTCTGGTTAATAAGTGTTGACTTGCCGCTCCCCGACACACCTGTTACACAGATCAGCAGGCCCAGAGGAAATTCCACGTCGATATTCTTCAGGTTATGCCCTTTGGCACCTTTAATGATAATACTTTTCCCGTTTCCTTTCCTTCTTTCAGACGGTACTTCTATTCTTTTTCTTCCTGAGAGGTAATCAGCTGTCAGGGAGTCTCCGGCCATTATATCTTCGGGATTTCCCTCGGCAACCAGCGCTCCTCCCTTCCGCCCGGCAAAAGGTCCCATATCAACTATATGATCTGCCGACATGATCATTTCACGGTCATGCTCAACCACAATAACGGAGTTACCTGCATCCCTCAGGGTCTTAAGTGAAGTGATGAGCTTCAGATTATCCCTCTGGTGGAGACCGATACTTGGTTCATCAAGAATATAAAGTACATTTACCAGTCTCGATCCTATCTGAGTTGCCAGTCTTATTCTCTGGCTTTCACCCCCTGAGAGGGTTGCCGCACCACGGTTAAGTGAAAGATAATATAACCCAACATTAAGCAGGAATCCGAGCCTTGACCTTATCTCCTTAACAATTTCAGACGCAATTTTCCATTGTCTGGCAGTAAGTTTACCTTCCAGGCTGTCGATAAACTCTCCAAGCTCGCTGATATCCATCGATGCAAGCTCGCCTATCGACTTTCCTGCAATCCTGAAAAAAAGTGCCTCCTTCTTCAGCCTGGTCCCATTGCATTCAGGGCAAACAATATAATTGATATACTGGTTTTTTAATTTGGATCCGTTCGAACCACCGTTTTTATTACCATTTATATTTTCAAGGTTTCCGACATAATTAATGACCCCTTCGAAGGTGAGAAAATAGTTTGATGTAAGTCCGAGTGGTGTATTTGAAAGTTTAAGTACCTCATCCGAACCATAAAGGATGGTAGCCATGGCTTCTTCGGGCACATCCTTAAGAGGTGTGTCAAGGGTAAACCCATACTTGCCTGCAATTGCTTCAAGTTGCCAGAATATCCAGATATTCCTGTACTTGCCAATAGGTTCAATGCCTCCTTTTCGAATACTTAGAGACTGATCGGGTATAATCTTTCCAACATCTACCTCCGACACCACGCCCAGTCCGTTACATTTTGGACATGCTCCCTGGGGCGAATTGAACGAAAATGTGTGAGGCGCCGGTTCGTCATATGACAGACCGGTTGTGGGGCACATCAGATGGCGACTGAAATAGCCCGGTTTACCGGTTTCCGTATCAATTACCATCATCACGCCGTCGCCCTGATCAAGAGCCAGGAAAAGTGAGTCCCGTAAACGTTTCCCGCTTACGGTTCCGGGTGTCAGCTTGTCGATAACTATCTCGATATTATGGGTCTTATACCTGTCTGCCTTCATGCCAGGTTTCAGTTCCTGCACATCTCCGTCTATCCTGACATGAAGGAATCCTTTCTTCCTGAATTGCTCGAACAGTTCCTTATAGTGGCCCTTTCTTCCCCTTACCACCGGGGACAGCAGCATCACAGGCTTCCGGGCATATCGCTCACCAAGGAGATCCAG
>JBJKPH010000334.1:0-2730 GCA_046706585.1 Bacteroidales bacterium
GACCAACGAGGAAGGAGGGAGATCCGGACCAACGAGGGTGAAGGGGTATGCGGAATATACGTATCAGCCTGCCCTGTGGCAAGAGGTTAAATTTGGTTAAAAATGGGATCAATTTCCCACAGGTTCATTGATTTGATCCATGTATTATGTAAATTGCGTATCCTCAATAATATGACAAAATATTTAACAAAATGAGAATCATTGCTTTCCTTATTGTGCTTTTTGGACTCCTGTTTACAGGAATCAGGTCAAATGATCAGAAGGGTTCCGGCCTTCCCGAACCTATCGACCCCCAGGTTGTTCAGGACCAGGATGATATGACATGGGACGATTACACCCCAATACCTGGAAAAAACTGGGCTGATCCTTCACTGAAACCTGAAAGGGAATTTAAAATGGCACTGGTTGCGGTCGATTTCAGCGACGAGCCTTTTGTGATAACGCAGCCCAAGCATTCTGAGCTTTTCGGTAATCCGCAGATCGATCCCATAGCCAGGGAAGATGTACCACAGTTCTATGCCGATTTTTGGCTAAAACCTTCGGAGGTGAATCATGGCCAGACCATCAATGGTTACTGGATGGAACAGTCACGGGGTAAATTCGGAATAACCAAGCTGGAACCATTCGGACCATATCGCATGCCAAGGCCTCACTGGGCATACGGGTTAAATGAGCACAGGCAGAACAATTCAACACCCGACGGCAGCAGGGCAAAGTACAGGATGGAAAGGGATGTTGATTCACTATGGAGAGCCGATGTTGGAGACATTAAGGGCGATTATGATGCAGTACTCAGAGTGTACGCCGGATACGACGAAACAGGCGTATGGCAGGAGTTTGGTGAAATGAAGTTTTTAAAAGATGAAATACCGCCCGAATGGGGTAATCCGAATCCTGATATGCCACGATGGGTACCAACAAGATATGTCGAGTGGACATCATGGAAAGCTGGTATGATGCAATGGGGTGTATCTTCTATAAGGCAGGGTGAAAATTCAGGAACAATAACTCATGAGCTCGGGCATTTCGCTTTCAGGATTGGAGATAATGCAAATAATCCGTATGTGGAACCCTACAGAAGGGTCGGTTCAGGCACATGGGACATGATGGACAGGGGATGTTTCAATGGCCCGGGTGGTCCGCACATGAGGTGGGTTGTTCCGCCAACGATGGGAGCTGCAATGCCTGCAGGCCTAATGGTAAGGAACAGGCTTAAAAATGGCTTCCTGACCGATGAGCAGATATTTACTGTTAACAGGAACGGACTGGCAGGATCGGGGCTGGCGGTGGCTGATATTACTGCCAGGGCGGTTGAACCGCATCCGGGATCATATGCAGGTCTGATTGTACGCCTCGACGGTGAAGAGCCCTATGACCGTACTCCTCCTGACGATCCGGCTACAAATCCGTTATCACCGGGAGTGCCTACATATAATTTCTATTCAATGGAAGTTGTTCAGAGAATAGGTTACGACTCATTTTGTCCCGATAACGGAGTTTTACTGGCAAAAAACAAGGACAGGGAGGGAAGAAACGGTGGACCGAACCAGTTCAACTGCTTTAACTGGGTGATCGACGCTCATCCGGAAGACATTAATATGGTGGATTTTGTAAAACCCGACGGCACAGTAGTAATGAGGACGATTGCCGATTACAGGCAACTGAACGATGCACTGTTCCATGCCGGTCTGAACTCGGGAAGCGAGTTTGAATATGTTGATGAACCGAACAGGCTTCACTTCTATGTTCTCGACATAAAGAGGGATAATGATGGTATTATATCATATACCGTTGCTGTGAGATCACTTGACGGCCAGGGCCCGCATACAAGAGGAGTATCGGTGAAAGCTGCTCCCAGAAGTAAGACAGATACGAGGGAAGGTGTGGCAGGATTCACGGTTATGAATACTGGTAAAGAGGCAGCCTTCGCAGCTGACCTACATCCACAGGATGTAACAGCCAATAGCGATTATGATATTTACAGGGTGAAAGTAACGGTTGATGGTACGGAATACGGGAACTGTCTCCTGAATGAACTGGTTTGTCTTAAGAACGGTGAATCAGCAAAAGTACCGGTATACCTTGAGGCGTTAAAAGGAAAAGGCAAAACGCTGACATTTACTGCCACATCTGAGAGCGATCCTTCAAAAAGTTCCTCAGCAACATATAAACTATAAGGATCTTAACCGGCTATAGGTTCCGGAACCTTTTGTAAATATTTTCGGCAGCTAAGCTGTATGCATTATGTGAGCCTGATGCAGCAATCTCCTTTCCTGCAGCCTCATTCATACCACCGGGAGTGGCAGCATGGCCTGCCAGCGATCCGAAATCGGGATCAGGCATGTTGCATGCAGCATTGGAGAGTGACCTGAACATATCGGCAATATAGCCTGATGCAAGAGAATTATCTGCTCCCTTATCACTTGCCCAGCCTGACAGTTCACCGAGCATTTCATAATACGGCGTGATAAGTCCTGTCAAAGTCCAGAGAATATGAAGGGTCTTTTCATCTCCTATCCTGAAAGGATTACCCAGGTGACTGAAGATCTCAAGAGCATCATCATCAGGATTATACACAGGGATAGGACAATCGTGATTTACAACGGTAGGTAAAGGTATAGCCCGGCACGCCCTTGTGGCCGGTAACACCAGACCGGCAAGTTCATCAAATCTGAGGTACGGAACTAAAGAGATCACCAGGTGATCATCTCTGAAAACAACTTCTTTCAG
>JBJKPH010000335.1:0-7180 GCA_046706585.1 Bacteroidales bacterium
AAAGGAACGAAATATTCCAGATGGCAATACTGGAACCTAAGCTGGCGATACTGGATGAAACTGATTCAGGTCTCGATATTGATGCTTTAAAAGTAGTGGCTAACGGAGTGAATAAATTAAAGCGCCCCGACACATCGACAATAGTTATTACTCATTACCAGAGACTGCTTGAATATATTATTCCCGATTTTGTGCATGTGCTGTATGACGGAAGGATTGTTAAAAGCGGAACCAGGGAACTTGCAATTGAACTCGAAAAGAAAGGATATGACTGGATCAAAAAAGAGGTTGATGTAGTTAATTATGGATAGAAAGGCTGAAATAGTGACCAGGTTCTCAGACCTGTATAACAACAGCAGGGGAAAGATTGAAGCGGGTTCTTCCGAAATAATGAACAGCCTAAGGGATGATGCCATAGCCGAATTTATAAAGCTGGGTATACCCGACAGGAAGAATGAATCATACAGGTACACCAACCTGGAGCCATGGTTAGGGTCGAACTACAAATCATATTTTATACCTTCCCCTGAGGATGTAAAGGCAGCCGAAAAGTTTACCTGTGATGTCAGTGACCTTGATAGCTATGACCTTATTCTGATCAATGGTTTTTACCCCGGGGGAAACGGATCTGCGACCGGTCTGCCTGATGGTGTTTGGGTGGGAAGCCTTGCCGAGGCATCGGTTAAATTTAAGGATGTAGTGCAAAAGCACTACGGAAAATATGCCTATAATGGTAACGACGGGCTCATTCCCCTTAACACGGCACTTGCCGCGGAGGGTATATTTATATATGTTGCTCCGGGTGTTGTCATTGATAAACCGGTACAGATAATTAACCTGGTGCACTCCGACGAAGATCTTCTGGTGCAGCAGAGGAACCTGATAGTTGTTGAGGAGAGCGCTGATATATCGCTGATAGTATGCGACCATGCGCTTTCCCCGCAAAAGTTCCTTACCAACGCAGTTACAGAGGTGTTCGTTGGAGAGAATGCAAGATTCGATATTATAAGGATCCAGAATGAACATAACAATGCCGCAAAACTGACACATACTTTTATTCACCAGGAACGCGACAGTTTTGCCCAGTCGAACAATATCACCCTTCATGGCGGACTCATAAGGAACAGTACCTATCACAGGCTAAACGGACAGGGTGCCGATTGTAACGCATACGGATTGTACCTTGTCGACAGGTGGCAGCATATCGATAACTTTGTAAATATCGATCATGCTTACCCTGACTGTACCAGCAACCAGCTTTTTAAAGGTGTTCTTGATGATTTTGCCACGGGTGTTTTTAACGGACGCATACTGGTAAGTGAAGGAGCCCAGAAAACAAGGGCATATCAGAAGAATAACAGCATCCTGCTTACCGATGATGCTAAAATGGACAGCAAACCCCAGCTCGAGATATATGCCGACGATGTTAAATGCAGTCACGGGGCAACAGTGGGGCAGCTCGACGAAGATGCCATGTTCTACCTGAGATCAAGAGGAATTTCTAAAGACGAGGCCAGGCTGATGCTTATGTTCGGGTTTGCTCATGAAGTGATAGAGCCCATAAAAGTTGATGCACTTAAGAATCGTATCGACAACCTGGTAACTATGAGACTCAGGGGAGAACTTACACGTTGTGCAACATGCTCGCTGAAGTGTGATAAATAATATTATAACGTGATGGATGTCAATAAAATAAGAAATGATTTCCCGATCCTTACAACGCAGGTTTACAGTAAGCCTCTCGTATACCTTGATAACGGAGCTACGGCACAAAAACCTGAAGCTGTCATACAGGCGGTCGGGGAAGCCTACAGGACATTCAACAGCAATATTCACAGGGGTGTTCATGCCCTGAGCGACCGGGCATCTGAAAAATATGAGACTGCAAGGGAGACTGTCAGAAGGTTTATTAATGCAGGAAGCAGTGATGAGGTAATTTTCACTTCAGGCGCAACAGGATCAATCAATACCATAGCATTTTCATTCGGGGAACGATTTGTCGGAGAAGGTGACGAGATTATTATTTCTGCACTTGAACATCATGCCAATATCGTGCCCTGGCAGATGCTTTGCCAGCGAAAGAATGCAGTATTGAAGGTATTACCGGTAAATGATGAAGGTAACCTTGTTATTGATGAGCTCGACAATCTGATGTCTGAAAAGACCAGGCTGATAGCAGTTACACAGGTATCAAATGCTTTCGGAATAGTTAACCCCATAAATGAAATAGTAAGGAACGCACACATTAACGGTATCCCGGTACTGGTGGACGGAGCACAGGGAATCCAGCACGGGCATGTTGATGTTACTGAGACTGACTGCGACTTTTATGCCTTTTCGGGGCATAAACTGTATGGACCTACAGGTGTGGGAATACTCTACGGAAAGAGAAAATGGCTTGAAGAAATACCTCCCTGCCAGGGCGGAGGTGATATGGTCGAAAAGGTAACCTTTGAGAAGACTACCTATAATCAGTTGCCTTTTAAGTTTGAGGCCGGAACAACAAATTTTGTAGGCGCGGTGGGTTTATCGGCAGCAATTGAGTATATTGAAGCATTAGGAATGGATAATATCCTCGAAAGGGAAAAAGAGTTACTCGATTATGCAACCGGAAAACTTAAGTCTGTACCGGGACTGAAAATATACGGAACAGCTCCGAACAAGATATCAATTATCTCATTTCTGCTTGAAAATATACATATGTATGATACAGGAATGATACTCGACAAGATGGGGATAGCTGTACGCACAGGTACACACTGCGCCCAGCCGCTGATGACAAGGTTCGGTATTGATGGTACTGTACGTGCATCAATGTGCTTCTACAATACCACCGGTGAGATCGATGCGCTATATGAAGGGCTGTTAAAAGTGATCGAAATGATGGGTTAATGGATGACAGTATGACCATAAATGAGATACAGGATCAGATAATTGAGGAATTCTCTGTCTTTGACGATTGGATGGACAGGTATAATTACCTGATAGAAATTGGAAAAGATCTGCCCCTGATCAATGAAAAGTATAAAATAAAGGATTTTCTGATCGAGGGCTGCCAGTCAAAGGTGTGGCTTCACCCTGAACTTGAAGATGGCAGTATATTATTTACAGCCGATAGCGATGCTATCATTACCAGGGGTATTATTGCATTGCTGTTAAGAGTGTTGTCGGGACGTGTACCTGAAGAGATAATTAATTCCGAACTCTACTTTATTGACATGATCGGCCTTAGACAAAACCTGTCACCAACACGCTCAAACGGACTCCTGGCTATGGTCAAACAGATAAAACTCTATGCACTTGCCTACAGTACACAGATAAAAAGCAGCTGACATGGAGAGCAATGAGTACCTGAAAACAGAAAGCAGGATCATCGGTGTACTGAAAAGTATTTATGATCCTGAAATACCGGTGAATATCTTCGACCTGGGATTGATATACGAAATCAGTGTGGACGAAGACAAGATCGCTCATGTTACAATGACACTTACCGCCCCCAACTGTCCAATGGCCGAAATGCTTGTTGAAGAGGTTAAGTATAAGGTGGCCGGTACGAGAGGGGTTAAGGACTGTGATCTTATCCTTACTTTCGATCCTCCATGGGACAAGGATATGATGACCGATGAGGCCAAACTCGAACTGGGATTCCTTTAAACAATATCCCTATGATAAGCAAAACAGAACTCAGCAGGGAATTGAATAAAATTGCTTCCGGGCTGGGGTTTGATCTTTTCGGTATTACCAGGGCAATTCCTCATTACGAAGCTATGACGAGAACCCTTGAATGGATAAGGAAAGGGTACAATGCGGATATGGAATTTATGGAGAAAAACCTGTCCAAAAGATTCGATCCGTCAGAACTGGTACCCGGAGCCATGTCGGTGGTGATGGTTGGACTGAATTATTTTCAGGAATATTCCCCGCCGGAAGGTGGGCCAAGATTTGCCAGGTACTCTCTAGGCAATGATTATCATAAGATCATTAAGAATAAGCTTTACCAGATAAAAGATGTAATATCCGATTCAAACCCGGATGCCACAAGCAGGGTGTTTGCCGATTCGGCCCCGGTAAAGGAGAACGAGCTTGCCGTATTGGCAGGTCTTGGGTGGATAGGCAGAAACAGTATGGTTATTAACAAAAAATTTGGTTCATGGTTTTTCCTGGGGGAGATAATTACAACGCAGGAACTGGATTATAACCAGTCTGTCGAAAAGGATCATTGCGGTTCATGCAGGAAATGTATTGAGAGCTGTCCGACTGGTGCTATAATGGAAGACAGAACACTCGATGCCAGACGTTGTATATCATGGCTTACAATTGAGAACAAAAGAGAGATTGGTGATTCACTGGCAAGGTCGATCGGAGATCGGGTTTTTGGATGTGACAAATGCCAGGAGGTTTGCCCGTGGAACGTGAAGCCGGTAGTTACAGGTGAACCGGAATTCGTACCATTAGAACAGATAACCGATTATACTACTGATATGTGGATTGAAACCGGCAGGGATGAATTTGATAAAAATTTCGCAGTTTCTCCCCTGTTACGTGCTGGTTACGATCAACTTATGAGAAACCTCAAAATTGTTCGTAAAAATATTCCATCCTGATTTAATTTTCATTTTTACTTTTCTTGTATTTATACGTCTTATTATTAAAGTACATTCAGCAATTAATGATTGGAACAGATGTAATAATATTGATCAGGGGAGGAGACATACTGGCTTTCAGACGACTTGCAGAAGAATGTACTGACCAGCTATTTGCTACTGCTTTCAGGATGACAGGAAATGAGGAAGACTCCAGGGACATTGTTCAGGACACACTTGTAACTGTCTGGCAGAAAAGGGCTGAACTGAAGAATCCTGAATCAGTTACATCATGGATTAAAAAGATTTTGGTAAATAAATGTTACGATCTTTTAAGAAAGAAGAAAAAGGAGAATAGTTTTATAACTGAACCAGACCTTGGAAGAATTGAGGCTTTAATCGATAATAATACACCCGAAACGAATCTGGAGAATGCCGAGCAACTATCAGTAATTAAAGCACTTACCTTAAAGCTGAGCCCAAAACAAAAAACTGTTTTCATATTATCTGAAATTGAGGGTTTAAGCCAGGAGGAAATAAATGATCTTACAGGGATGGTCAGAACATCCATAAAGAGCAATCTTTTGCATGCCAGAAGGAAAATACGTGAAATGATTAATACATATCTGAAATGAGTCCGGACAGGAAATATACAAAACTGATTGCCGCACTAAAAGGTTCGAAACCGGTTCTGCACGGAAAGGAGGAATTTGTTGATAAAATACTGGAACAAACACTCCGGGAAAAAGAACATATAAATAAAATATATGATTTTATTTTCGGTTGGATTGAAATAATCTGGTTGCGGAGGACTTTGCTTACAGCTTCCCTGATAATACTGACCCTGTTTATTTTTCAGCAGTTTATAATATTTGAGCGTATTGGAAGCCTTGAGAGCAGAATGACCGGAATGAACACAGAGATGTTGATTGACTACCAGAAGGAGATGGCAAGGGTAAATTCGGCAATTTTGGAAATAAGCGATATCCAGAAAGGAAATGACAGTATTAAAGTTTCTGCACGTGACCTTAACGAAATGATAAAAGCCTACCGGAAATTACAGGAAGAATTCTTCTCAGAGAGGAGAATTATTAGGGAATCAGACGAATTACATACAAACCCCGTGATGAAAAAAATAAAATTATGAGCTATGAGGAATAAAGGAGCATTTTTAATCTTGTTATTATTGGTGCTTACGATGGTATCATGCGGAGGCCCTGATGCTTTAGTCATCAACACAGTTCATCCGGATGGGTCAGTGTCACGAAAGATAATACTTACAAACAGTAAGGATGAGTTTAACCTGCCGGAATGCCAGGTTCCTGTTGACAGCACCTGGACAATGAAAAAAGAGCTGGAAATTTCCGAAAAGGGTGATACTACCTGGACACTTACTGCTGAAAAATTATTTAGTAATGTAGATAGTATTAACTCTGATTATAAGAGTTTTGGAGGGAGTAATAAGCTTCTTAACAGATGGGCTGAATTTTCTGCCAGGTTCCGATGGTTCAATACCATTTATCGTTACTCAGAAAATGTTGAGCACGCAATAGACGGTATCCTTCCTGAGGATTTTTTTACTCCTGAGGAACTTCACCTGTATTTTATGCCGGATGCTATGGTTGATAAACTATTGAGTGATGGAGACAGTGCCAAAATTATAACACTTTCCAATAAAGGTAATGAATGGTTAGACAGATCTCTTGGTAGAGCAATAATAAAAGAACTGATACTATTCTCTGAAACTGATTCGGCATTTCAAATTGACGAAAAGATGATCGAAAGAAGTGAAGACTATATGAAGGGGATAGAATTATTTCCGTTGGATGTTGGACAGGTTGTGATCGATTCTGCCTTTGGAGAAGGATTCTATGAAAGAAATAAAATCGTAATTGACTCGGCAATGAAAATTGTGGAAAATAAATTTGAAGTCGTGGTAAGCACTGAAAAATACCTTGTTCAGACTATCATGCCGGGTGAATTAGTGTCAACTAACGGTTATATTGATAATGACGGAAATATTACATGGCAGGTGAAAGGTGAAACAATCCTGTCATCCGATTACCATATGTGGGCCGAATCCAGAGTAGTGAATACCTGGGCGTGGATAGTCTCATTCGGATTCATGGTGTTCGTTGCAGCCGGATTGATAATAAGAGTAGTAAAACGAAAACGGGACTGATGACTAATGTTGGTACTGGTCCGGATTCGGAGATCCGGACCATAACGGGTTAGGAAGGTGTTGTCGCAGATCTCCTTCCCCCCCGTTGTCGCAGATCTCCTTCCCCCCCGTTGTCGCAGATCTCCGAATCTGCGACTTATCTGTTGAAGTCACTGGTCCGGATTCGGAGATCCGGACCAACAATTCCTAAGGGAAATCTGCAACAATTCCTGGGGGAAATCTGCGACATAATCAGGTAAACTACTGGTCAGGATCCGGAACCAGGAAACTTAAAAAATTTCGAACTCGACGAGTTGCTATGGCGAAAAGAACGAGACCCTGAAAGAGCCTAAATTATCCGATGGGGCCATTAATCTCCTCTGTATCTTCGAAAAAAAAGGTGTATGAACATCATACACCCTTTATACCTCAAACC
>JBJKPH010000336.1:0-3520 GCA_046706585.1 Bacteroidales bacterium
GTGTATGGCCACCCGATACTCCGGAAAAAAGCTGTGGATGTGGAGCGCGACGATGAAGGGCTCCCTCAATTCATAGAAGATTTGTTTGAAACGATGTACAAATCAGACGGGTTAGGTCTGGCTGCCCCGCAGGTTGGCAAATCAATAAGGGTTTTTGTTATCGACGGGAACGCACTGGCTGATGACGAACCCGAACTGGCAGGATTCAGAAAGGTGTTCATCAACGCACATATTACTGAACTCAATGGTGATGTTGTGCCTATGAACGAAGGATGCCTGAGTATACCCAACCTTAGGGAGGAAGTAAACCGTGAAGCACACATAATGATCGAATACTATGATGAGAACTGGGTTTTCCATAAAGAGGAATATGATGGTTACAGGGCCAGGATCATTCAACATGAATATGATCATCTCGACGGTATACTCTTTACCGATAAGGTAAGTCCGATAAGAAGAAGACTGCTGAAAAGCAAACTTAATGCCATAAGCAAAGGCAGATTCGATGCCGATTATAAAACAATACTTCCTAACCAGAAGAAAAAGTAAGTACAATTTCTTAACTTAGTACAGCTAATCGCTGCAAAAGTGCTGTACAGGGAAATACCATTCTTAAGGCTAATAATTGCCCTTGCGGCAGGTATACTGGCTGCTGCATTAACCGCTACACAGGATACACGACTCGTATTCATATCCGTTACGTTTATCCTGCTCATTATCGTTGGAACGGTTCACCGGTTACGTATGACCTCAGGATTGTTCGGTATCACACTCTGTATTTTTATAGCCGCGGCAGGGTTCAGCCTTATGCAGGTAAGAAAGGTATCGCTGCTTGTCCTGCCTTCCTCCCCCGGGCAGTTCGTGCTCGAAGCTACCGGTTACCCTGAAGAAAAGGCAGCCACATACATGATCACGACAAGAATAGTTGAAGCTAACGGATTATGTCATGTACCTGCCGGCAATAATATGGTTCTGTATATTTACAGGAACAGCTATGATCATGAAATAGTTCCAGGTGATATAATATCAACCCGGTCTGTTCCCCGCATAATAACCAACCTCGATACTGCCGGGAGTTTCAACTATTCGGCATACATGCTCAGGAAAGGTTACAGGTATAACCTTTTCACCGGCAATTACCAGATAACCGGCAGGCACAGGTCAGATCTGCGTGTACTTGCCATGGAGGCCAGGCAGGGAATTATTGGTTTCTACACTGCTGCCGGACTCAGCGGGGAAACCCTGGCCCTTGTATCAGCCCTAACGACAGGATATCGCGAATTACTTTCTGATGAAACAACCCTGAACTTCTCAAGGGCGGGGATAATGCATATACTGGCCGTATCGGGACTGCATGTCGGTATCCTGAGCTACTTTAGTATCTCCCTGCTGTCGCTGTTCTTTAAAAAAAAGAGCTATCTGAAACTCGTCATTCTTCTTATTTCAATCTGGACATTCGCATTCATCACCGGGCTTAATCCACCTGTAGTCAGGGCTTCACTGATGTTTTCGATACTTCATGCGGGTAATCTGGCAGGAAGACCACCTAACAGTATTAACTCTCTTCTGGCAACAGCATTTATTCTGCTGGTTCATGATCCGTGGCTTATTTTCGATACAGGATTCCTGCTTTCATACTCGGCAGTTATCTATATCCTGGTCTTCTACAATGATCTGTCAGCTCTTTTTCATCCGAAAAGCAGGATCATGAAGTATATCTGGGATATTACCGCTGTATCAATTCTTGCACAACTCGGCACGCTCCCGTTCGTAGCATATTTCTTCGGCCAGTTGCCGCTATTGTCTCTCTTATCGAACTTGTTTGCCATACCGCTTGCTTTTCTTATTCTGGCACTGTCCCTAAGCCTGCTACTGTTCTCCCCTTTCACACTGCTTGTGAAAGCATTAGTGTGGATGTGCAAACTCTTCGCAGGCACTCTTCTTTTCCTGGCTTCTGCGGTAGCCTCAATACCGGTAGCATCGCCCCGCACAGGGCCGGTACCTCTGTTCAGGCTTGTGATCATTCTTGTGGCAGTGGCTCTTGTTTCATCATACATGTTAAAAGACAGAAAACCACACCCCCACCTGGTGCTGACATCACTTATCCTGTGCCTTGCCTGAAGATCTTTCAGTTGTGAGAATATAACTTTATTATCAATAATCTCAATAAATATTGCGTATCTTTCATTGGTATGCTTCAATTTTTTAAATTTGCCCTGTTTTTCAATAAACAATTAAAACAATGAGAATTGTTATTGCAGGTGCCGGCGAAGTGGGTTCACACCTGGCAAAAATGCTGAGTAACGAACAACACGATATCGTAATTATCGATCCTGAAGAGAGCCGGCTTAAACCAATTGATGCTTCACTTGATGTAATGACAATTGTGGGATCAGCCACATCTGTCAATATCCTGAAGGAAACCCTCGGGAAGAAAACTGAACTATTTATTGCGGTAGCTCATTCAGAGGACACCAATATTACATCTGCTATTCTTGCTAAAAGACTGGGGGCAATAAAGACTATAGCCCGGATCGATAACAAGGAGTACCTTGAGGCAGCCACCAGGGAATTTTTCAAGTCACTGGGTGTCGACTCAATGGTCTACCCCGAACTTATCGCATCCAAAGAGGTGCTCGGACTACTACATGAAACCGGGACAACCGAATTTATGGAATTTTCCGGAGGTATACTGGCCCTTTACGTTCAGAAGCTCGAAAGGAATGCCCCTGTCCTGCATCAGAAACTGCGCGATGTGGCACATGCACCCGAATACAGTAAATAACGTGCAGTAGCAGTGAAGCGCAATGATGATACTATCATACCAAGCGGTGATGAAGTTTTCGAGGAAGGTGACCTTGTTTACGTGGTTTCCACCCGTGAGGGTATTCATGATATGATGCGCTTCTCCGGCAAAGAGAACTTCGTGGCAAAAAATATCCTTATCCTCGGAGGCAGCAGAATTGGCAGAAGGGTAGCTGAATCACTTCAGCGCGAATGTAATATCAAACTGATAGAACAGGACCATCGTAAGTGTATCGACCTGGCAGATGAACTTGAAGATACCCTTATCATTAATGGTGACGGTCGCAACGCCGACCTGCTTATGGAAGAAGGGATCGGCAAGATGGATGCTTTTGTTGCGGTGACCGGTAATTCGGAGACAAATATCCTGGCATGCCTACTGGCCAAAAAGTGCGGTATAAAAAAGACCATTGCTGAAGTTGAAAATGTCGAGTATATAAACCTTGCTGAAAACAGTGGTATAGAATCGATAATAAATAAAAAGATAGCAGCAGCCAGCCGAATCTTCAGGCATACTACCAACCCTAATGTAACACAGGTTAAATGTATGACCGGTACCGATGCTGAAGTACTCGAATACAGGGTCCCGGCAGGAGCAAAGATAACTACAGGCAGACTGAGGGATATTAACTTCCCGAAAGGAGCGATCGTGGGAGGAGGAATCAGGGAAGGAAAACCCTTTATTGCTACCGGCGAGACCACTATAATGGAGAAT
>JBJKPH010000337.1:0-2389 GCA_046706585.1 Bacteroidales bacterium
AACAAGAGAGTTTATAACCTTGTTGAAAATCTTTCGATAACGGCAGGAATGAAGATGCCGGCAATTAATGTGATCGAGGACGACAGTCTTAATGCATTTGCCAGTGGATTGAATGAAAAGACATACTGCGTATCCCTTTCGCGGGGGATTATCGATAAGCTTAACGATGAGGAACTTGAAGCTGTTATTGCCCATGAACTGACGCACATCCGAAACAGGGATGTAAGGTTACTGGTAGTATCGATCATATTTGTAGGGATCTTTGCTTTTATTACCGAAGCCCTGCTGCGATCAATGAGATTTTCAGGAAGGGGTGGTGGCAGGCGAAGCGGAAATTCAGGTGCTGCAATCTTAATAATCATTCTCCTGGCTGCGGTAGGCTGGCTGCTTTCATCGCTGTTCAGGGTTGCCCTTTCAAGGAAACGTGAATATCTGGCCGATGCCGGGTCGGCTGAACTGACCAAAAATCCCAGAGCCCTTGCTTCGGCCCTGAGAAAAGTATCTCAGGATTCACGCATTGAAGCTGTTGAAAGAAAAGATGTGGCCCAGATGTTCATTGAGAATCCCCAGAAAAAAAAGAAAGTGTCGCTCTCTTCAGCATTTTCAACCCATCCGCCGATTGAAGAAAGGATCAGGATACTGGAGCAGCTTTAGTACGATATATGCCTTTTATTATGATAAGGAAAGATTTTAATCCGGTTCAGTTCATGACAAATCTCAGGGTAATATACCTGGCTCTTGTCTCCGGCATAGTTATATTTCTTGCCGTGGTAATTAATATTATAGGGAGTGATAATATTAAAGCCATGGAGAACATTGATGTACTCTTTATGGCCGACCTTGTTATCACCGCAGTAATGCTTCCGGGGGCATACCTGATTTCGAACAGGAAATTTGAGCAGATAAACAAAGAAGACCCTCTTGAGAGTAAGCTTTCACAATTTCAGGCAGCCTACATTTTAAGACTGGCCATGTTTGAGGCTCCTGCACTTCTTTCAGTGATTGTCCTGATGTTAACGGGGTACATGGGTACACTGGCACTCTTTACCGTCTCTCTGGCCCTGATAGCGCTTAATTATCCTACTGCCGACAGGATAGCCAGAATACTTGATCTCTCAGACAGCGATAAAAGCAAACTCGAACAGTAAATAAATGTAAAAGCCCCCGTTATCAGCGGGGGCGATTAGTATGGTAGTTTGCAACTCTTTTGATGCAAAACTAAATGATCAAATAAATGATCAGGATTTGATCAGACCGGTTTCACATTAAATGCAACAAGTCCCTTTTCTCCCTGACGGGTCTCAAACTCAACAACCTGCCCTGTTTCCAGAACAAGGTGAGAATCCGGTATGCCGGTCCGGTGAACAAAAATATCTGTTCCCGAATCGGTTTCGATAAAGCCAAAACCTTTGGTTTTATCGTACCATTTTACTTTTCCCTGTGCCATCTTGCGATGTTTTTACTTCCTCTGAAAATCGTCGCGCCTGGGCCTTGCTTCTGATACAACAAGATCCCTGTTCTTAAAAGATGTTCCGTTGAGGTTTTCAATGGCAGCCTTGGCTTCATCGTCATCGTCCATAACGACAAATCCAAAGCCTTTGCTTTTTCCGGAAAATTTGTCAGTAATCACCTTTGCTGATGATACTCCGCCGAATTCTCCAAAGAGAGTTTCTAATTCAGATTCATTAACCTTGTAATCAAGGTTACCAACGTAAATGTTCATTGTAAAAAATTTGATTATTAATTAAGATAGAAGCTATAAAAAAGCTCGTGGAATTGCAGATTTGGTTTATTCAAATTGTCTTTAAAAATTTCCCACACCGGTTTCGCGATTATAATATTCGTGTTTTCCAGGTGTTTGTTTGAGTTATGAAGGTAATTTACTATATCGTTTTTCAATATTTCAGGGCTAAAAAAAGCAGTCTGAAACAGGCAAACGCCTTTCTGCTGCTGTTTAAGGTGCTTATTTTCAGTCCTTATTCTGTGCAAATATAGCCTTTACTTTGGATTTTATATCATATTTTGATCAAAATGTAGTTTTATTAACAATTTCTTCACAGAATGAAGATGTAAAAAATTATAAATTTGCGATTACATTATTTAAAATAATTTGGAGTGGATAGCTATATTACACTGCTTGTAACTGCAGTTACCATCGGAGTGATCCATACCCTTGCCGGACCCGATCATTATCTTCCTTTTGTGGCCCTTTCAAAGGCAAGGAACTGGAGCAGGATAAAGACGATTAACATAGTAATATTAAGCGGCATCGGGCACGTATTCAGCTCGGTTGTGATCGGGTTTATTGGGATTATTGCAGGAACAAGCCTGTCGAAACTGGAGTTTCTTGAAGGATTCAGGGGTAATATTGCAGCATGGTTGCTTTTTT
>JBJKPH010000338.1:0-5128 GCA_046706585.1 Bacteroidales bacterium
AACAGCAGCAATACCTTAGAATAAGTTCACTTACAGTAGAATAAATAAATTGAAATCAAGTAAAATTGCAGTCCATTGAATCAATTTCATAAGCTAATTACAGTAATTTTAATCAAAAAAAAAAAAAAAACAGAATGTGTTATAAAGCAGTAAAGATGTTGCGTTACAACATCTTTACCTGTATGTGGGGAATTTACAGAAATATCCATGTTTGGATAAATCCATTATCCGGTAATACAATACGGGCATAAAGCCAGAGACGTTGCGGTGCAACGACTTTACGTTATTTTATTATACAATCCAAAAATTTGTTATATTTATGTTTGGAATACATGTTCTCGTAATTATGCCTGAAAAATTCAAAGGCAAATATCGCATATCTTCTACCCGTCGCAAAGATTGGAATTATGGTGACGACGGTGCATATTTTATAACAATATGTACAAAAAACAGAATCAAATATTTCGGAAGGTTATTGAATGGATCAATGCACATGTCAGGCATTGGCAATATCGCACATAATAATTGGATTGATATTCCACACCATGCACAATATGCGTTCATTGACGAATTTATCATAATGCCCGACCATATTCACGGTATTATCATTATTGATACGTCCGTAGAGACGTTGCATGCAACGTCTCTACAGGATCGTGCATTTGATTACCGGGCAATGTCAAAAATATCCCCGAAACATGGCACGTTGCCTGTAATTATACGGTCATATAAATCCGCCGTCACAAAACAGGCACGAAAAATAAATCCCTCCTTTGCCTGGCAGGAACGTTATTATGACAGGGTGATCAGGGATCGTAATGAATACCTCAGGGTTCAAAAATACATTCGGGATAATCCGTTAAAATACACAAATCCAGGGATATGAAATAAAGCAGAGACGTTGCAGTTGCAGCAGTAGAGACGTTGCAGTAGAGACGTTGCAGTAGTAGAGACGTTGCAGTGCAACGTCTCTACGTTATTTCAATATCATATTTATCAAGAAGGCCCGGTAAACCAGAAACAGAAAATTTCGCCCTTTTAATATGATTAATTTCAGGATCAATGGAATAATTATGAGAGGTTCTGAAATCGGCCTTTTCGAGTATTGTATGATCAAAAATGGCCTGCAGGAGGTCACAGTTTTCGAACAGGGCACCTGTCAGGTCGGTTTCCGCAAAGTCGGTCTCATCCAGTTGGGAATTCCTGAAAACAGTATTCCGTATTCTGGATTTGTAAAATGATGAGTTATTTAACCGGCAGCTATCAAACGAAAAGGATAGTCCGAACTCACTGCAGGTGTCAAACCTGACACCCAGCATCTTGCAGTCTTTGAACTTAATGTCCTGCAGGATCGTACTGTTCAGTTTGACAAGGCTCAGGTTGCAACTGTTAAACCCGCAATCAATAAACCTGTATTCCGAAAGGTCACAACCGGAAAAATTACAATTATAAAAAGTACAGTTTTCGTACTCGCCTTTTGACAGGGGATCCTTTGAAAAGTCTGTCCCGCTGAATGTCTCTTCTTCTGTATATCTGATCTCTTCTCTCATTTAGACTTACTCATACTGAAATGGCATTATTACAATACATACTATTATGCAGGATTCTGTTCAGACCGGTATTTTCCACCCTATTTTTGCTTAATATGAATATCCATCTGGGGAAACGGAATATTCAGGTTATAATCTACAAATCTTTTATATACCTTTTCATTCATATCAAAAAATACACTCCAGTAATCCTGAGATTCAACCCATACCCTGACCGTAAAATTAACAGAACTATCTGCTAAACCTGAAAGAGCAATAAAAGGTGCCGGTTCCTGACGAATCCTGTTGTCCTCACTGATAAAATCATTAATTGCCTTCTTAAAGTTCTCCATGTCATCGCCATATGCAATACCAAACGTCCAGTCAACCCTTCTTAGCGGCTCTGTTGAAAAATTTGTGAGTGAACTGGTTGAAAGATCACCGTTAGGAAGAATGATCACTTTCTTATCAGGTGTATTAAGATGGGTTGTAAAGATATTGATGCTTTTAACAGTTCCCAGATAGCCTTTGGCTTCAATCACATCACCGACCTTAAACGGTCTGAAGATCATTAATATTACCCCGCCGGCAAAATTCTGAAGTGTTCCGGATAATGCCAGTCCAACTGCAAGACCGGCAGCACCGATAATTGCAATAAAGGATGTCATCTCTATCCCGACCATACCCATGACAGAAATTATGATCAGAACCTTCAACATCCAGCTGACCATGCTTTTCAGGAAGGTAATTAGTGAGGGGTCCAGGTTTCTTTTTTCCATTAATCTTACAAATGCTTTTGAAAGAAGCTTTATAATCCAGAAACCTATTATCAGAACTATTATGGCGCCTGCAAGTTTAGGTCCATATTCGATGAAATAGGGAACAATTCTGTCAAAGTAATTGCTAACCTGAGTAATCTGCTCGTTCATCTGATTATAATATTAAATTAATTACATGGAGAATATATGCCCGATAATGTCCTGTTAGTCCGGCATACAGCAAACCAGCTCTTTTAAAGATAATAATAGTTTGGCAAATGACCAACATGGTCTATGTACTATGGTCTATGTACTATGGTCTATGTGATATTTGGAATATTGGAACCGAGCAGTGCGAGTCCCGAGTGACTCGGGATGAGTGCTGCGAGCTCGCCGAACGAAGTGAGTCAATGTTGCCCACCTACAGGCAGGGAATGTTAGAACTCACTCTCAACCTAAGGCTGCGAAAGCAGTCTTTCTCAACTTACTATCAACTTCTTATTCCTCACATCTCCAGATAGTATCCGGAAAATATTCATACTGTTGTACTATTTTCCTGCCTTCTGGCCTTAAGGTCTCTTAGTCTCATCAATGCAGCCCGTTTTTTTCTCAGTTTCCTGCCAACAATAAAGATCAGACCAATAATTGCCGTTGCCCCGATAATGTATTTCTCAAGGTGTTCGATATGGCTGAGTTTTGATTTTATTATACTTCCAAAGGTATATCCAATAGAACAGTAGGTTACAGCCCATAGAATTGTACTTGCCGCACTATAGAAATAGAATTTTGCGGTTTTGGTCATGCTGGTCCCGATTACAAACGGGGTAATGGTTCTGAATCCATACATAAACCTGTAGATAAGAAAAATAAGGATAGGGTACTTTTTTAGTTTTGAGTCGATAATTTCAGCTTTACGCTGCCATGATGGTTTCTTTTCAAGCCACGCCTTACCTTTTGTCCTGCCAAGGTTAAAGTAGAACAGGTCTGAACAATAGGTTCCTATAAGACCGATTGCAACTACAATCCAGAGGTTTAAATAATTATGATGTGCAGCAATAACCGATGAGATCATAATCATTTCACCTTCCATGAAGATACCAAGGAAGATCCCAAAATAAATCAATACTATATGCACTTAACTTCTATCAAAAATCTATAATAATCAAAAGAGCTGATATAGCAATCCGCACGGTGTGCAAAGATGAAAATTTTATTCAGTTTATCAAAAAATGGTCATACCGATCACCGATTACCGGTTACCATCCTTCCACATCCCAGACGCTCTCATCTGCCTTGGAGTAAGGTATAGCGTTGACATACTTTTGCCTGCAACAAATGCAATAGCTGCAGCATAAACACCAACCATCTTCAGAAAGATTATACAGATGAGCATCGTAATAATAATTACAATAAGTTCAATGGCTGTTGCTGTTGAAATTTGCCCTGTTGTACTATTGACTATCAGTGATGATCTTTGAAAATTCAGAAGTACCGTCAGTGCAGGAAGCAGTATCATTATCTTCAGGGGAAGATATGACATGCCGGCAAGTTCATGTGTAAGTCCGGAGACCTTAATAAACCATATATTGGCCAGCGGTGTGAAGGCCAGGAGCGAAATTCCCACTGTTACAGCAATACCAAGGATAATGGCATAATTTCTTAATACCGTGTAATTCTGTTTCTTGTCGCCTATAAGTGCAATATTTACTTCCTGGAACGATAGCCCCATACTACGGAAGATAAAGACAAGCGACATTACTACCGGCAGAACTGCCAGCGATTCAACTGCCATCCTTGACCGGCCCAGAAAGAATGTTACAAAGGGCTGCACACCGAGAGACAGAATTGAGGTAAGAGCAAGAGGAATGTAGAATTTAGTGATAAACCTGAACGAAAGTTCTTCTGATCCACCTCCTTCATGCATTTTTACCTTCCTGACAGAAGATGCTGCCATTATCCTGGTGGCAATAGCCTCGAGGAATACGGCAGAAGCCATCGCAGCAGCCCCGACATATGCTCCTTTAGTACCGGCTAAATAAAGCGAAAGACCAACAACTGAAATAACTACAACCCTGACAATTGTACCATACGTAACCCTCCGGGTAAGGTTACTCCTGATAAGGATGCCCTGGTAAAATCTCCTGTAACCAATCGAGGCAGCCCAGGGGAGAAATATCAGGAGAGCAACATGTGCCAGCCTGGCAACATTTTCCGGGACCTCCATCACCCTGACAACAATAAAGTTGAAAACAGGCGGTATAAGTATTATCAGTTGCACAAGTGTAATCGCTGAATTAAGTACCGTAGCAAACCTGAACAACTTCCAGTATGAGCTGCGGTCCTTTACAAGTGCTGTAGAAGCACTCATCAGCATAATAATAGGTGACTCCACAATGAGTGCAAACGAACCTGCAATCCCAAAAGCAGCAAGGTTATATTTGGCATCGTCAAGCCTGGCAATAAATGATATCAGGTATGGCTGCTCGTATGCCATCATCAGCCAGGTAAGAGCCAGTGGCCCCCAGAAAAGAAACACCTTCCTGTATGTCAGCCTTTCAGTAATGTTCACTATATTGCCTTTAAAAAGCGCAAATATACTAAAAAGTATCAGGTGAAAGGGTGAACGTGTGAGAAGCCGTTAAGAGCAGATCTCCTTCCACCACACGTAAGTCGCAGATATCCGAATCTGCGACATTGGTGTACCCGTTAGGAGCAGATCTCCGAATCTGCGACATTTGGGACAGCGGACAGACTGGTCCGGATTCGGAACCGAGAAACTTGAAAAGTTTCGAGCTCGACGAGTAGCACTGGTCGCGATTACAAATCACGACCAACTAAACG
>JBJKPH010000339.1:0-2701 GCA_046706585.1 Bacteroidales bacterium
GTTTTACCATGATCAACGTGACCAATAGTTCCAATATTGACGTGGGGTTTCGACCGATCATATTTTTCTTTAGCCATAACTTAATTGCTTAAAAAATTTACTTATTACTTATTAACTCAATTCGAGCCGACGATGGGAATTGAACCCATGACCTCTTCCTTACCAAGGAAACGCTCTACCCCTGAGCTACATCGGCAAAATTGAGCGGGAGACGGAATTCGAATCCGCGACCCTCAGCTTGGAAGGCTGATGCTCTACCAACTGAGCTACTCCCGCTTATATTTAACCACAGAGGTCAGGTTTTCAACACCTTTAATCAAGTGCAAGCCCTGATTCCCTGATGTTTCGTGGGGAGAGCAGGATTCGAACCTACGAAGGCGTGCGCCAGCAGATTTACAGTCTGCCCCAGTTGGCCACTTTGGTATCTCCCCTCAAAACAGGTTTGTCTTAGTAAGACATACACTTACGACAACATCAAAGAGCCGATGGAGGGATTCGAACCCACGACCTGCAGATTACAAATCAGCTGCTCTGACCAACTGAGCTACATCGGCAATTTTAAAGAACGTCAATTATCTAATACAATACCCTTGAAAATCGGTTTGCAAATGTAGAAATATATATTTTAATCGGCAAATAAATGGTGATTATTTTTAACCCCTGTTCATTACCCGTTTTTTAACTTGCTTTTTTGCCTGGTAATCTGCTTCTTCAATGCGTCAATGACCATGTCAATGGCCTCCTCAAAAGATTTGCTCTGCTTTTTTGCAAAAAGCGGCCCTTTTGGATATTCAATTTTTACCTCTGCGATCTTATTCTCTTTCTCCGAATCGTTGTCGAGCCTCAGAAACACCTCAACACTTACAATATCCTCACTGAACTGGTTCAGCTTTGATATTTTCTGGTTAACAAAATCAATAAGTTTCTTGTCGGCGTCAAATCTGACTGAATGGATCTGGATATTCATAGTATATTCCTCCTGTTTATTTTGATGCCCTTGGATGAGCATGTTTATATACTTCTTTTAACTTCTCAAATGTGTTGTGTGTATATACCTGGGTGGCTGAAAGATTGGCATGCCCCAGTATCTCCTTGATCGAGTTAAGGTCGGCACCGTGGTTCAGCATATGCGTGGCAAATGTGTGCCTTAGCACATGCGGACTCTTTTTCTCAACTGTTGTCACCATTTCCAGGTAGCGTGTTACTGTATTGTAAACAAATTTATCGTATAGTTTGTTACCTCTGGCAGTAATAAAAAACCAACCCTCATCACGGCTGAATCCCATCTCTTCCTTCGATACGGTGTACTCTTCCAGATTCCTGCAGAATGATTCAGTCAACGGGATTATTCTCTCCTTGCTCCTCTTACCCATAACTTTCAGTGTCTGGTTCCTGAAATCAACATCACTGCATTGAAGCCCTATGAGCTCCGACCGTCGTATTCCGGTAAGATATAACATCTCTATTATTGTACGGTCGCGTAAGCCCTCAAAATCATCCCCGAAATCATAACTGTCGAGAAGCCTGTCGAGCGAACTCTCCTCCACGAAAACAGGTAATCTCTTTCGTTTCTTTGGCAATATAACCTTTTCAAGAGGATCACTGCTCATTTTTCCTTCTCTCCTGAGGAATCTGTAAAGTGTCCTTAGTCCCGAGATCTTCCTGTGTACAGATGCCGGAGAATAACCCCTGTCGAGTAACGAAACCATCCATGCCCTGACATCCGATGATGTTACAGAAGTAATGTCGGCAGTGCCGGCATGTGACTTTAAAAATAAAATAAACTGATCCAGGTCGTTACGATATGAACGAACCGTGTGTTGAGAGTAGCTTTTCTCAAATTGCAGGTAGTCAAGAAATGATTCCTTATTATCCATAAAGGAACCCCACTCTTAGTTTATAAAAAGATACACCGGCGACTATTCCTCGCTCTGCTGCATCCTCTGTACGTAAATAGCTTTCTTTATTTCTTCCCTGCGGGCCACAGATGGCTTAACAAAAGCCTGACGCGATCTCAACTCACGGACAACACCGGTCTTCTCAAACTTACGTTTGAATTTCTTGAGCGCACGCTCTATGTTTTCGCCTTCTTTTACTGGAACAATGATCATAAAAATCTCCTGTTTTTAAATGAGCCGCAAAGTTAGGAAGTGTTCTCTTTTTTCCAAAACAAATTAAAAAATAATTTATCCGCTGTCCGATCTTACCATAATTAACAGAATTTATTGCATCTCCCATGTCATTAAATATAGTCAAAAAAAATTTCTGCTGCAAGTTTATATGGCCTAATAAACAGAATCGCCCAGTGTGATATACGGGATCAGTCGCATGCAGGCCGAATCGGTAAATATTCTGTTTACCACAAGTTCACGGTACGATGTGAAACTGCCGTACAATCTGCGGTACTCCAGTATTGTTTCTGTCTGCTCCCTGTTTATATACGGGTGCCTTATAAGTTCGGCATATCCTGCATTGTTAATATTTATCCGCCTGATTACTGTTGTATCAGTGGTCAGGTTCGCCTCAAGCATTTCAACCACCTCCGGCTTAAGTCCATATACTTCGATAAGCTGACCGGTTGAAGTGAAACCACCAAGAAGGTTTCGGTATTTAACTATCCTCGCCGACAATACTGTGCCTATTCCCGGCAACCTTTCCAGGTCTGCCGAATCGGCATGATTAATGTCAAGATATGTAATTG
>JBJKPH010000340.1:0-4352 GCA_046706585.1 Bacteroidales bacterium
ATAGGGGAACGTTGCATGCAACGTTCCCCTATTTTGCTGCAATGGTTTCGATCTCGACGAGGGCACCGAGAGGCAGGTCTTTTACTGCGAATGCTGCCCTTGCAGGCTGATCTTTAGGATAAAATTCAGCATATACTTCGTTCATATCCCTGAACATAGATATATCGGCCAGCAAACAGGTCGATTTGACAACATCATCATAGGTATATCCTGCCTCAGCCAGGATTGCTCCTATGTTATGCATAACCTGCCTGGTCTGTTCCTTTATTCCACCTTCCACAATTTTACCCTCGGCAGGGTTTACCGGTACCTGACCTGAAATATAAAGAGTTCCGTTGATCTCAACACCCTGGCTGTAAGGCCCTACTGCTGCCGGGGCTGATGTCGTGCTTATTATCTTTTTCATTGGAATATAATTTGATTAGTTATCATGAAAATCCTTGCGCCTTTCATACTTAAGATCCTGTAATACAGCAGATTTTACACGAATTGTAAAATCCCAGCTCTGAAGGTAACCGGTAGGTACCCAGTTGAAACTCATTTCCCAGCAGTGGAGATCCCTGGTAACACCGATCCTCGACATAGTGATCTCCTTCATCCTGAAATCATAGCCGGTCGAATATGTGATATTCCAGTTACGTGTAAGGGTAACGGTTCCGTTAAGGGTCATATTCTGGTTTATCATAGCTTCTGTGCCGGTTTTTGTAAAAAAGAAATTGTAAGCAACAGACATCGACCACGGGACATCGAACCTGGCATAGCCAAACTCGTCAAACTGCATCAATCCTTCGGCCGGATTTACGGTTCTGCTATTTCCTGTCATTATCCCTTCATCAATATTGCCTGTCATTTCTTCATTTCCCCGGGGAGTAGCTGCTGCCTGACCTGATTGTGAGCCGAGACCTGACTCTGACCCTGAACCTGACCCGCCGAAATATGCATCAATAAATCTTTTAAGATCGAATCCGAGGCTTATATTAAAACTGGTCAGCCTGAAAGGTTTCCTGCTTTGTTCCCACATAGATGTATTGATCCTGCGGTTATTTTCATCGAGCGCATAAAAATCGAATGTTCCTCTTGCCGAAACGTCAACCTCTTTAAGGAGACTTGTCCTGAAAACCATCGACATCGGAGCCCATTTAAGAGAGTCGGCATAAATATTATAAGAAGTATTGAAAGCAAGATTATCGATGATCTTCACCTTCTCCCCCTTACCGGTCGTATCGGACCTGCTCCTCACCTTGGCCTCTATGATATTGACCAGCGACAGTGAAACTGTTCCGTTCCTTTTAGGTAATGAGGGAGTTCCAAATATCCTGCCCTGAAAAATAGAATATTCTTCCATATTTCCAAGGGTATCTTTCTGAACCTTACGGTACATATTGGTTGACATGCCATCGAGAGAAGGTATGTATGAAAATGATACAGAAGGCCTTAGCACGTGTCTTACGGCAATTATTCTTGAGTCGGGATTTATGAAACTGTAGGTACCGAAAATCTGTGGAGAATAACTTGCACTTATCGAAGGGCTGAAAGCCTGGCCATAAAATAGTCCAGACTGATATTCGCTAACAACCTTTTTTATTGTATCATTGACTGCCGGATCGTAATAGTGCTCATCCCATATCTTTTGAAGTCTTTTGGTATACAGAACTCCCGAATAGCGAATTTGTGGTGAAATAGAAAAATTGTTGAATGGCCTTATCGGCAGACTTATCGGAATATCCTGCTTAAAGCCGTTATCCATATCATCCCATACGGCAGGAGTGAACAGCAACGAATCGACAGTATTTATCCTGTTATCGATATTGGCCGTATACTGGATCTGAAGTTCCTGCCACCATTTCGATGATCCGCTTTTATTGAATTTCAGAGGGTAGATCCTGTTCATACTGAAAGAGGCCTTGGGCAAATTGAGGCTTACGGTCTTTCTCTGTGTATTCTGGCTGTGGTTAAGACTTGCTGAAAAATTAAATGGCGTTCCGGCCCATGTCTTCGAATAACTGACACTTGATTGTTTTGTGCTGTTTACATGATCCATCGGATTATAGGAGTTCTGCCTGTCATATCCGCTTGAACTCATATTAACACTTGCCGAGAACCTCGAACCCGGAGATGCCTTTGCATCCTGGCTGTGTGTCCATCGTATCGAATAGTTCGATGATTTTGAGTAATCTTCCAGTGTTTTGTGACCTGTTACGTTACTTGCATAGCTGAAAGTGAAACCTCCTTTGAATTTATATCTTAAGTTATAGTTCGACTGAACAGTGGTTCGCCATGTACCATTTGTATACATATCGCCGGTAAGTTTCAGATCCAGGTAATCATTAATGACAAAATAGTATCCGCCGTTCTTAAGGAAATAACCCCTGTTCCTCTCCTCCCCGTACTGGGGGATCAGTATTCCTGACGCCACCTCCTTTTGCACCGGGAAAAACCCGAACGGGAGAGCAATAGGAAGCGGAACGTCTTCAAGAACAAGATATGCCGGTCCTGATATGATCTTATCGCCTGGGATCATCTTTGCCTTCGGCAGCTTTACATAAAAATGGGGATCAGGGGCATCACATGTTGTATACTTGCTATCGGCAACATGAAGACTTCCGTCGTTTTGCATTTTGGTAACCTCACTGTGAAGATAACCTCCCTCCTGCTCAGTTATTATTTTCCTGATAACACCCAGCTTCGTCTTGAAATTGTAAACCAGTTCCTCCGATTCGAATTCTTCACTTCCTTCACTGAATTTAGGTGTCTCAACCAGTTTTCCAAGGCTGTCGATCCTGCCCCTGGCAAATACCTCGTTCGTCGCCATGTCGTACTCAATATAATATGATTCAAGCTTAATGTCACCGTATGTCACTACAGCACCATTAATAAGATACACCTTATGTGTCTTATTATCCATATACTGGGAATCAATTGCCGAATAGACGATTGGCTGATCAATTGCATCAGGTGAAATTCCAATATCCCCTCTGATCGTATCAACCCTCATGCCCGGATCATCGGTAACCGGAATAGTATCAACCCGCATTATATCCTCCTGGCTATAAAGCCATGTTGAAAAAAAAAGGAAGATGATGAAAATATGAGGTTTTAATTTCAAAGTATAATGCAACTTAAATACTATTTTTGTATAGTTTTCGTCATATTTATGACCCGGGTAAAACTAATCAAATTTCATGAGCCACCCATGGAATGGCAGAGTAAAAATATCAAAGATTGTACCATCCTTTCAGAACTGAGGGTTACACTTCTGTTGTTGTCAGTCATATTGGTATTTCCGGGCCTTTCAGCCTCTGGCCAGGGGGACAATAATGAGTGGGTGGTTGTTATTGATGCCGGTCATGGCGGAAAGGATCCCGGGACGATCGGAAGTAAAAGCAGGGAAAAGGATCTTGCTCTTTCAATAGCACTTAAAACCGGCAAGTATATTGAGGATATGATACCGGGAGTAAAGGTTGTATACACCAGGAAGTCTGATGTGTTTGTCGAACTCTACAAAAGGGCTGAAATAGCTAACAAGGAGAAAGCTAACCTGTTCATATCAATTCATATCAACGGTATTAATGACAGCAGGATAAAAGGTACCGAGACTTACGCCATGGGTCTTCATAAGGACGAGGGTAACCTTCAGGTTGCCATGAAGGAGAATGCGGTTATTACACTCGAGGAGGATTATACTACGAGATATCAGGGGTACGATCCTAACCGGTCGGAATCGTTTATAGCATTTTCGCTGGTTCAGAATATCTATCTCGAACAAAGCCTTGACTTTGCATCACATATACAGGATCAGTTCAGGGAAAGGGTTGGCCTTGCTGACAGAGGTGTAAAACAGGCTGGTTTTATTGTACTCTGGCAAACCACGATGCCAAGCGTCCTTGTAGAGGCAGGATTCATTTCAAATGCCTCTGATGAGAAATTTCTTATGTCTGAACAGGGTCAGGATTATATTGCATCTGCTATATTCAGGGCTTTCAGGGACTATAAGGCATCGATAGACCAGAAGAGTGATTTTTCGGCAGTGCGTACAATCATAAACAGAAATAATGAGAATCTATGGTTTATGGTGCAACTGGTTACATCAACATCAAGAAAAGAGACCGTTTCACAGAATTTCAACGGATTGGATGACATAACTGAAATATTATCAGGTAATTATTATAAATATGCCAGTGGCCACTTCACCAATTATGAAGAAGCAGCGGCATACAGGAAAAGTATTAACAATAAATATCCCGATGCTTTTGTTATTGCGGTAAAGGACCGGAAACTGGTCCCGCTGCAGGAGGCAATTGAGTCGGCAAGAAGGACGTAATAATGAAGAAAATAGGTGCAGAGGTGAGAGT
>JBJKPH010000341.1:0-2672 GCA_046706585.1 Bacteroidales bacterium
CTTATTGATTAGGCAAACAGCTTCTTTTCAGCTGAGATGAAAATAGTATCTTTGGCGAAGAACATTATGAAAACCCGATATTTCATATTTATCTCTTTTAAGGGCACAGTTTATCACGGCTGGCAGCTACAGCCCGGGAAACCTACTGTACAGGGAGTACTCGACAATGCTCTCTCTGTTGTTTTGCAGGAAGATATAAAAACCACAGGTGCAGGAAGAACTGACAGTGGTGTACATGCACGGTTTTTTGCAGCTCATTTCGACAGTGGATCTTCAGATCTTTCACTTTCAGACAAGAGGATATTCAGGCTAACTCATTTTCTAAACCAGGATGTGGGTATACTTGATATAAGAAAAGTACGGCCCGATGCTCATGCACGATTCGATGCAATATCGCGAACCTACGAATACCATATCACAACGGTAAAAGATCCTTTCCTTACCGATTATGCACTATACCGACACGGGAAACTCGATATCGAAGCTATGAACAGTGCATGCACATACCTTCCGGAATATACCGATTTTACCAGTTTCAGTAAATTACATTCCGATACAAAGACCAATGACTGTAATATATTCAGTGCAGCATGGGAAAAGAAGGGTGATTTGATCATCTTTTCGATCAGGGCTAACCGCTTTCTCAGGAATATGGTAAGGGCAATTGTAGGTACGATGCTTGAAATTGGTACAGGCAGGTTACAACCGGTTGATATCAGATCGGTTATTGAAGCCAAAGACAGGCAAAAAGCAGGTAAATCGGTAAGGCCACACGGACTATATCTCACTGATATAGATTATCCTGATGATATCTTTATCTGAGATCACGCTTATTCCATATATCCCAGGCCCTGAGTGCCTGTATCTGAAGCATTTCAAGTCCGCCTTTTACAATACACCCTCTTTTCTTTCCCTCGGTCAGAAACACCGTATCCCCGTAACCATATACAAGGTCATACAGGATGTTACCTGAAGAAAGGAACATGAAAGGGAATGGTGGTGCTTCGGGGTAGCCCTGGCCAATACCTGCAGGCGTAGTATTGATTATCAGACTGAACTCGTTCACAATCTCCTCAGAGAGTTCTTCATATGTAAAGTCACCCCTTGCCTTATCCCTTGAAACGAGACGGAAATCGATACCCATTATTGAAAGACCATAAGTGACAGCTAAAGATGCCCCCCCGGTGCCCAGTACAAGTGCTTTTGGCAATCTCTCTCCGAGCACAGGTTTCAGAGAATCAATAAACCCGATAAAATCGGTGTTATATCCTTTCAGAAAAGGCTTTTCACCTGACCGGTCGACCGTTATAACATTTACAGCGCCAATAGCCCCGGCATCATCAGAGAGTTCATTCAGGTATCTTATTATATCGATCTTGTACGGAATGGTAACGTTCAATCCGGCAAGGCCTCTGTTCCCGATAATAAGTTGCGGAAACAGTTCAAGTGAAGGTATCCCGAAATTAAGATATTCAGCATCTATCGATTCATTGATGAACTTTTCGGAAAAAAATCCCTTTGAGAATGAGTGACCGAGCGGAAATCCTATTATCCCGTAGCGTTTCATTTGCGGTCTTTTACCAGGGTATCGAGTATTACCACCATCAGTATACCTGCCAGGGCCAGCAGTACTGCAACAGTCACTCGCGGCTCATGCCCGGTGATCTCAAGGTACCTGCCGGGAAGTACATTTTTCTGAAGCAAGGGGATTACTGATCCGTCACTGCCGGCAACAGATGTAAGTGTTGTTTTCCACGGCCAAATCTTTTTTAATGAACCGATAATGAAACCTGCAAGTAAAGAGATCGTCAGTTCCCTGTGCCGGTTGAGTAACCATGACAGGAAGTTTGCAAAACCAAGCAATCCGGTAACTACTCCAAAACCAAACACCAGTAGCACCGGTATATCAAGTGTTCCCACGGCTCCGATAATGAACTGGTATTTACCCAGTATTAGCAGGATAAATGCTCCTGAGATACCCGGTAATATCATTGCACATATGGCGAGTGCTCCTGAAATATATATGAACCACCATGCTTCTGTTGTTTCCGCAGGAGAAAAATGTGTAACAAAGTACATTGAAACAATTCCGGCGATCAGGGCAATGACCCTTGAAATATTCCACGAAGCGATCTTTCTTATGACCACTACTGCCGAGGCTATTATGAGGCCGAAAAAAAATGACCAGACCATCACAGGGTGCTCTTCCAGCAGGTATTTCATCAGTCGGGCCAGTGAAAATATACTTGTCAGGATGCCCGAGAAGAGCACCAGAAGGAACCAGCCGTTGATCTTCTTCCAGAATTTGCCCGGTTTCAGGCGTAAAAGCAATTTCAGTGCGCCAGCATCAACCTCCTTTATTGAATTGACCAGTTCGTCATATATTCCTGAGATAAAGGCGATTGTTCCTCCTGAGACGCCTGGAACGACATCAGCTGCCCCCATGGCAATTCCTTTCAGGTAGAGAGTGAAGTATTTTGCAGGCCTTTTTCCGGTCATCTTAAATTTTTTGGCAGGAACTGAAAGAAGGTATCCCCACGCAGACCGGTCCTGAGGCTCTCGAGTGCAATTATTTCACCAGGAGCTATATTACCGAGGCTTACATTGGCACCAAAGTGTTTAATGAACCAGGCCTGTTGCGATTTGAGCGGAGCTTCCCAGATAATATCATC
>JBJKPH010000342.1:0-3075 GCA_046706585.1 Bacteroidales bacterium
AAGAACGAAATAGTACCCGATTCGTTAATGATCTTTTTTGATAGCTCATCTTCTGTAACTATTCCTTCTTTAATATCTCTTAATCTCTTTAGCATGAAAAATACTGCAAGACCAAGGAAAATCACCAGCATTATTACATACAATAATTCTGCTGTCTGTTTGTGGTTTGCAAAATTTTCTCCTGCCTAGAAGAGCTCAATCCCGGCTGCTGCCAGGCATGTAGTTATTACTGCAAGAGGCCAGAAAAATGTTTTCATTGTCGTATATTTTGTTATAAATATATAACATAAAGTTAGAATAAAATAACATATTTGCAAATTTTTCGATGAATCTTTATTTTTTCCGGTGAAAATGATTTATCAGCGGGTATAGTTTAATGAACAGGGGGGCAGAACAGGTATGCCAACACTGATCACCGGATATCAACAATTCCATGTAAATGATTAAATTTATAATCGTTAAGTACAAAAGGGAAGTTTGGAGCAACTATAATGAGGCACTCTGCAGAAAAAATATTATTGTTATTTTTCCTGATCTGGTTATTAGCCGGCTGTAGTGCTCTGTTATTTGTTGATAAGCCTGTTGCGCCGGAGATCGAGATCGATGGCTACGGAAACAGGATCGTGATGCAGAATTATTTTGATTACACAAGTAATGAATATGTGAGTACAAGATATGAGGGTGTGTACCATGTTGGCATTGAAGAATTCATGTCAGGTCTTGAATCTTTTTTTTCGGATGAAAGTCTTGCGACCGCAACCATTGGAGACACTCTGGTGATTAACTCAGGCAAGAAAACACCTTCCGATATGGTAGATGCTGATTCGGTATATTCGGCCTGTATAAGGTCTGGCTCCAATTACCTTCTTGCTATTGATTCTCTTTACCTTGGTGTTGACTGGGAGACTCAATATATGGATGATTTTGAGGCAGGATTTAAGGTAAAGACCTTTTACATTGAAGTGGAGCCATACCTGTCATTATACGATGAGACAGGTGAACTTGTTGACAGAAGCTATGTTTACCGCTCAGCGGAGTTAAAATCACGACTGGCATTATCTGAATATATCACTTTCGCACCGCCCCTTACATCGGAGGCAGACGAGATCGCTCAACTGGCCAGGGATGCAGGGATGGACTACGGATCAAAATTCTTTACCTCCACTGAGCCATACACATACCGGGTATTTACCGGGAGTCAGTTAAGAAATTCCTATGATCTGATGTTGCAGGGAAAGTGGGCGGATGCAATCAGGTATCTGCTTCCGCTAGCCGATTCATCTAACACCAGGATGGCTCGGAAAGCGGCAAATAATATTGCCGTTGCCTATGAGGGGCTGGGTGATGAAACAAATGCAGACATCTGGAGGACCAAAGCCGGCAAGTAATATTTTCCTGCAAAGTTGAATTCAAATATCAAGACCTGCTTCGGTAATGCATTTCTGGCATAACTTATGTCCTTTCTGGTCGATATCTTCAACATATGTGCTTGATCTCATCACACAAACAGGATTGTGGCAGTGAATAAGCCCGAAAGTATGTCCCAGTTCATGGATAACCACTTTAATAAATCTCTCAAGCAGCAGTGCTTCATCCTTTTTTATACCATACTGTTCATTTCTCAGCCTGTAGAGCGAGGCGATACCTGTACTGCCGTTAAGTGCAGCCTGTCCGAAAATATATGTCAGGATGGGAATGAACAGGTCGACACGAAATAGACCTATCTTTTTTACACCTGAGGCAGGTTCAAGGGATTCTATTTCCCTGAGGAGCATATTCCCGTCGTATTGACGGCGCATAGGGTCATAAAAATCCGAAAGATCGATGTGATTCTCACTGATCCTTACAGGTAGATGGAATTCCTGTTCTACACTGCCGGCTATTTTTTCAAGAAAGTCAGTCTCGAAATTGCCATTTGAGATCAGATATATGCTATTCTCGCTCAAGCAGGTCGATCTTTAGTAAACGTTCAGCACCATAACTCACCTTTGTTTCCCTTTTTGGTTATTTTTTTGGTGATTTAAGGTTGTATTTTTTGATCTTATTGTAAAGGGTCACCCTGTCGACCTTGATAGCCTTTGCAGAGCGGGAGATATTCCAGTCATATTTTTCCAGGACCTGAAGTATGTAATTTTTTTCCAGGTCATCAAGACTTTCAACTGTATTGGTGGCAAGGTCTTTCTCCAGGGGCAGGTCTTTTAGTCTTATCTCTTTCTCATTCCCGACCACTATGGCTCTTTCGATCATGTTCTCAAGTTCCCTGACGTTCCCCGGGAAATCATATTTCTCGAGCCGTTTAAGTGCAGCAGGGTCGATACTCATAATATTCCTGCTCATTGATGTACAGTAGACCTTAATAAAATGATCGACGAGCAAAGGAATATCTTCAATACGCTCTCTGAGAGGGGGGATCCTTATATTAACAACATTAAGCCTGTAAAACAGGTCTTCCCTCAATGACCCGTTATCGACCATTTTTTTAAGATCCTTATTAGTGGCGCAGATGACCCTGAAATCAGATGTTATTTCCTTGTTCCCGCCAACCCTTATAAATGTTTTTGTCTCCAGTACACGTAGCAATTCTATCTGCATCTTAAGTGAGATAGTTGCTATTTCGTCAAGGAAGATAGTACCCCCGTCGGCCATTTCAAACCTTCCCTTTCTGTTGAACATTGCGCCTGTAAAAGCTCCCTTTTCATGTCCGAACAGTTCGCTTTCGAGGAGGCTCTCGGTCAGAGCTCCGCAATGGACACTGACCAGGGGTGAGAACTTTCGTTTTGAGTTTGAGTGTATTGCTCTGGCAATAAGTTCTTTACCGGTGCCGCTTTCTCCGGTTATTATTACCGGGGAGTTTGATTGTGCAACCCTTTCAACCTCTTTAAGTACTTTTATCATCGGCTCACTGGTACCAATTATGTCATCAACGTTCTCAAGGGAAACGACCTTATTCCTGAGAGCCCTGTTTTCAGCCTTAAGGGCGATCTGGCTTGTGGCATTCCTTATCAGGTGTGAGAGATCATCAGGGTCAAATGGTTTTGTGATATAATCGTATGCACCGTCTTTCAGAGCCTGTAC
>JBJKPH010000343.1:0-4874 GCA_046706585.1 Bacteroidales bacterium
TGGCAACACTGGGAATGGATTACACTTTTGACGCCGGAAACGGGATAACAATGATGACAGAGATCTTCGGTTACTCCTCATCAGAAACACTCACCGGTAAGGGTGAAGGAATATTCATGGCCGGTATGTCGGTATCATACCCGGTGTCGATAATCTCCAACGTGAGCGCGATAATATTCTACGACAGGAAGAATAAGGGTCTTTACAGGTTTATTAACTATGGTATGACATATGACAGATGGAGCTTTTATTTTATGGGTTTCTGGAATCCTGCATTATTCAGGATCTTCGACTATAACAATGGTCCGACACTCTTTAACGGCGCCGGGGTCCAGATGATGGCGGTTGTAAACTTTTAATAAATAAGCAGAATGCAAAATCACTGAATCCTTCTAACCACAACAAATAAACAAATAAACGAATAAACAAATAAACAGATAAACGAATAAACAAATGGAAAATTCGGAAATCATAAAGATCAGTGAACTGGTTAAACAGTTCCCGATGGGAAACACAAAATTTACCGCGCTCAACAACATCACTCTATCGTTCAGTAAGGGTGAATTTTGTGGCGTGGTTGGTCCTTCAGGATCGGGCAAAACGACATTGCTAAACATAATCGGACTGCTCGATAATCCTACATCCGGAGAGGCAACGATTCTCGGAAACAGGGTAAGCGAACTCTCTGTAAAGGAGGCATCCCTTATCAGACGCGGAAAAATGGGATTCATCTTCCAGACCTTCAATTTATTCCCTGTATATAATGTATACGAGAATGTTGAATTTCCACTGCTTCTGTTAAAGATGAAAACGGAAGAAAAGAAAAAGGCAATTATGGATGCTCTTGAATGGGTAGGACTGGCAGACAAGGTCAGATCCAAGCCTGCCCAGTTATCAGGGGGTGAATGCCAACGTGTGGCTATTGCCCGCGCAATGGTTAAAAGACCTGAGGTGGTTCTTGCAGACGAACCTACTGCCAATCTTGATGCTGCCAACTCCCACAAGATCATTCAAACGATGGAGAAGCTGAACAAGGAGCTTGACACAACATTCATTTTTGCCACTCATGATGAAAAAGTTGTACAGTACCTCAGAAGGAAGATCACCCTTGAAGACGGGAAGGTATCAGATGATATTCAAACAAATAATTAGCAGGAGGAGATGTGATGCTGGCATTTAAACTTGCACTGAGAAACCTGATTGGGGCAGGCATCAGAACCTGGCTCAACGTAATAGTATTGTGCCTCACGTTCATTTTCATTATCTGGATGTTCGGATTCATTAACGGATGGAATATCCAGGCAAGGGTTGATATGCGTGACTGGGAAATTGGAGGAGGCCAGTACTGGGAAGAGGATTACGATCCATACGATATGTTTACGCTTGAAATAAGTCACAGTCGTATACCCGAAGAGGTGGAAAACGGTATATCAGACGGGATCTATTGTCCGGTACTGATAAACCAGGCCACCATATATCCCCAGGGCCGAATGAGGAATATACTGATGAAGGGAATTGATCCGGATCAGAAAGTACTTGACCTTCCGACAAAAGTACTCGGTTCACCCGGTGAGGAGATACCTGTAATTATTGGTACATCTATGGCCAAAGCTACAAAACTGAAACAGGGTGACATTACTACCATAAGATGGCGTGATTCGAACGGAACATTCGACGCAGCAGAACTGGTTGTAGCAGGAATATTCAGAACAAATGTGCCTACTGTTGATGTCGGTCAGGTATGGATATCACTCGAAAGGTTACAGCAAATGGCACAGATGCCGGGCGAGGCCACAATTTTAGTGGTTTCACCTGAGCTTAAAGAAAATCCTCCGTTCCTGGGATGGATCTTCAAGGATACCGACTCCCTTATGGAAGCAATAAATGCAACTATAAAGACCAAATCGTTCGGTGTTTCAATTATACTTTTCGTACTGATGGCTCTGGGACTGCTGGCTGTTTTCGACACACAGGTACTCTCAATATTCAGGCGTCAGAAAGAGATAGGTACATATGTCGCTATGGGAATGACCAGGGGACAGGTAGTCAGACTGTTCACAGTTGAAGGAGCCATGCATTCGTTGCTGGCTGTTATACTGGGTGCAATAATAGGGACACCTTTCCTTTGGCTGTTTGCAAAGACAGGATTTGCCATGCCCGAGGGATATGAAGAATTCGGGCTTGCCCTGGCTGAAAAGATCTATCCTGCCTATGGTACAGGATTGATCGTTGGCACCATGCTGCTTGTCTTTCTATCAACTACAATTGTAAGCTACCTGCCGTCAAGGAAGATAGCCAGAATGAATCCAACAGAAGCAATAAGGGGGAAAATACAATGATAAGATTCTTGATAAAAGGGGTCCTCAGGGACAGGGACCGCAGCCTGTTACCGGTAATGGTAGTAGCACTGGGAGTAATGTTCACGGTATTCCTCTATTGTTATCTCAACGGAATACTGGGAGACATGATCAATTTCAACGCGAAATATTCATCGGGTCACCTGAAAGTGGTCACAAGATCATACGATGAAAATATGGATATCCGTCCTATTGACCTTTCCCTGACCGGGACATCCGGGATCATTTCAGAGCATAGGACCGACTATCCTAATGTTAAATGGGTTGAAAGGATTGAGTTTGGCGGACTGGTTGATGTGCCTGATAAAAATGGAGAAACAAGGGTACAGGGTCCGGCATCGGGACTTGCTCTTGATCTGCTGACTCCCGGAACGGATGAAATTGACCGTCTCGACCTTGTAAAAGCGCTCAGGAAAGGGAAGTTGCCTTCAAAACCCGGAGAAATCTTATTGAGCGATCAGTTTGCCGATAACCTGGGGGTTAAGCCTGGTGACGGGATTACTTATATAGGCACAACTATGTACGGTGGAATGACCATCGTTAACTTCACGTTGTCAGGAACGATCAGTTTCGGGATTGCCCCACTCGACAAAGGAGCAATAATTACCGATATTGGAGATGCCAGGATGGCGCTTGATATGGCAGATGCCTCATCTGAGATCCTTGGTTTCATCGATGATAACTATTATGATGATGAGGCAGCAACAAGTATAGCAGCCAGCTTCAATAACAGCCATAAAGAGCTAACAGGCGCTTTCGATCCGGTGATGCTGAGCCTGCGCGATCAGAACAGTATGAGCCAGATGATCGACCTTATGTCGATGATGAGAGCACTGGTAAGCTTCATTTTTATCCTCACTCTCTCGATCATACTATGGAATACTGGACTGATCGGAGGATTACGCCGCTACGGTGAGGTTGGCATACGACTGGCAGTAGGTGAACTGAAAGGGCATATATACAGGTCAATGATCCTTGAATCGATAATGATAGGAGTGATCGGGTCGGTTATAGGAACAGCAATCGGACTTGGATTTGCATACTGGATGCAGGAATCGGGACTGGATATAAGCAAGATGATGAGCAACTCAACAATGATAATGCCGGGAGTGTTCCACGCCAGGATAACACCTGTTGCATTCTACATTGGATTTATACCTGGTATAATATCCACCGTAATTGGAACATCGCTTTCAGGCATTGGAATTTATCGCCGGCAGACAGCCTCCCTGTTCAAGGAACTGCAGGCATAAGATCATGAGTAATGTATTTTCTGAATAAAACAACAGGAATGAATACTATTATGAAAAATATAAACAGAGGCCGCCTCGCACTAATATTGCTTCCGGCCATGCTTTTAACTGGTAAAGCAACATTTTCACAACCTTCAGGTGAAGAAATCCTTAACAGGATCGACAGGAACATATCATCCGACACCAGGATCTTCGAAGCCAGGATGATAATTCATGGTAATCGTGGAGACAGGACCATTACTTTTAAAACATGGTCGGAAGGAGATACCAGGTCATATACCGAATATCTCGACCCTCCACGGGAAAAAGGCACCAAGATGCTGAAACTGGAAGATCACCTGTGGATCTACTCGCCCGGTACAGACAGGACCATTCAGATTACGGGCTTTATGCTTCGACAATCGGTAATGGGTTCAGATCTTTCCTATGAAGATATGATGGAGAACCAGAAACTTACCGATGAGTATGACTCAAAGGTAGCCGGTTCTGAAGAATACTCCGGCACACAGTGTTATATTCTTGAACTTACTGCAAAAGATCCTGAAGCTGCTTACCAGATGCGTAAATTGTGGGTAGACACGGAAAGATACGTACCTCTCAAAGAGGAATTATATGCCAAAAGCGGGAAAATACTGAAAAGGACTGAGCTTTCAATGGTGGAAAAAATTGATGGCAGGTGGTTCCCTAAGAAAATAGTTTTCAAGGACATGCTGAAAAGCGGTGACGGCACTGAATTTATTGTCGATAAAATAGATTTTAATGCCCCTATACCTGATTATCTGATGAGTAAGGCTGCCCTGAGGTAACAAAGAGTTAAAATAGAAGAAAACCCATACCGTAAAACCTAAAACTATAATGAAGAAACAAACCTGATGGATGCTGGCATTCTTTTCATAACCACCCGGTATGGGTTTTCATTGGGGAATACATTATTAAGACCGGTCTGACTCGAATTACCCTATCATCCAAGGTCCGTTTCAAGTTTGCCGATATGCTCCTCCAGTTCTTCCAGTTTTTTCAGGAGTTGTTCGTGCATTTTCTGCAACCTGTATTCAAGATCATGCATGAACTCGATATTGTACATAATAACAGGCAGGTCGGGATCGAAATTGAAGGATGCATTCCGTTTATGAACAAAAACCGGTTCACTTAAGGATTCTTCAATGTACAACGAGTTATTGCCACTATTCCAGTTTTCCGGTTTCTGATAGCTCGCGCCTGTTTCAAGGGCTTCAAGTATCTCGAACAATGATCCCCTGAGTTC
>JBJKPH010000344.1:0-3026 GCA_046706585.1 Bacteroidales bacterium
GAGGTAACTGGTGCCCATGGTGCGTATTGTTTCACAATTTTACAAGCAATGATGCAGAGATAATGGAACTGCTGGAAACGAACTATGTAGTTGTTAAAGTAAATTATAGTCCTGAGAACAAGAACGAAGAGGCTATTAAATTTCTGGAGAAGCCCACAAGGTTTGGCTTCCCGGTTTTTGTCATCCTTGACAGTAACGGCAAAAGGATCCATACACAGGATTCGGGACTGCTTGAACTTGGCAAAGGGTATGACAGGAAGAAGGTAATATCCTTCCTCAAAGGCTGGGCTCCGGGAGCATATTAAAAAAACAGGCCCGGTTCGTATAAACGGATCGGGCCTTTACAGCACGTGAAGAGCAGGCATATCATTCCTTTCCGGTGAGCGCATTGCCGTCGCTGCTACTGTTACCATTACGGAGAAGATGGATCTGGCTGAGCACTATCTCGGTGACATATTTCTTCACTCCATCCTTGTCCTCGTAATTCCTGTAATTGATGCGACCTTCAACCGCCACCTCCTTTCCTTTCTGGAGGTATTTCTCTGCTATTGTTGCAAGTCCGTTCCAGGCTACAATGTTATGCCATGATGTGTCGGATATCCTTTCGCCGGTATCGCTTTTGTAGCTTTCAGTGGTGGCAAGCGGGAATTTAGCCACTTTTTTTCCTCCTTCGGTCTCGCGGATCTCAGGGTCCCTTCCCAGGTTCCCTATCAGTTGTACTTTGTTGTTGATAGTTGCCATGATAATTAGTTTTAATTAAACAATTGATATTAACGATACAAACATATAACTGCCTTCCTGTAAGAGTCGGTATATTGTCGTTTATTGTCGGATGTAAACGTTTGTAATTATTTATATTCCAGTATGACAGCCAGATACGTATCTGTATAAGCAGATAGTGATGGTTTTAACCGGTTAATGAGCATTGCCTGTACGCACTGAGTTTGCGGCAGATTTCTTATATTTAAGAAAAAATGCGGAATGTCAGGAAGAACATGTCTCGATTGCGGTGAAAGGATCAGGGGCCGTTCCGATAAGAAATTCTGTTCGGATCAGTGCAGGAACAATTACAATAATAAACTTAACCGCGACTCAAATAATCTTGTAAGGAATGTACATAACGTGCTGAGAAAGAACAGGCGCATTCTTGCCGATCTGTTCGATGCGGGTAAAACAAGGGTGCATAAGGATGCTCTTGTAGTGGCCGGCTTTACATTCAATTTTTTCACTCATCTTGTTGAACCTGAAAAAGGACCTTCGTGCAGGTACTGTTACGAATATGGTTTTTTTGATATCGATGATGAATATTTAAGAATTGTTAAGAATACAACCCTTGTGGAGCTCTGATTTATAGTTATATTTGGTTACTAATTTTATGCCTGATGAAGAAGATAATAATATTGATGATCCTGTTTTCGCTCTCAGCAGGGATGTGGGCACAGAATAACTATTTCGGGATAAACCTGGGAACCAGTATCCCTAAAAATGAACTTTCGGAAAGCGGGAATATATTCACGAACGGTTATGCACTTTCAGGATTTTCAATACAGTTCGATGGTGTCTATTTTCCGGTTAGTATTGTAGGTGCAGGTGCCATGCTAGGTTTTGGCTCACTCTATATGGACAACAACAGTTACCTTGATGGATTTGTAAGCTATCTTGATCAGAATCCTGATTATAGCAGTGTTAATATACCCCTGGCCGGTGATTTTAGTGTTACGCCTGGATTCTGGAACTATTTCAATATTTTCGTGGGGCCTGAAATTGCTGTTCCTATTGGCAGGATACAGCTTGGAATACGTGCGATGGGAGGTCTCTCTACAGTTATATATCCACAGCTGGAAGTATCATTCGAGAACAATGTTGACCGGATATATTCAACTACAAGGGGAGCACATCCAGGAATCGGTTACACCTATGGAGGAGGAATAATGTACAAGCTTAACAGCGGTAGTGCACTGAAACTTAGTGCTGATTATTTTACAGCCTCTGCAAGGCATAAATTTGACCTGGAGATTGAGAGTATTGCAGGTGATTTTACTGATAGCCGCCGGGATGACATGCCTGTGGAGGCACTCCATGTATCTCTCGGACTTTTTTATATGTTCTGAGAAGAGGCAGAAGGGAACCTGATACTTCCCTGGTACCTGGCAAAATCTATCCTTGGGTTCGTAACGTTTACCTGGCAATTACCACCGGTACCTACCGAGATATTGAAAGTAAAGGATTCATTATTATTTTTAACCACCATTGTGACTTCATAGTTGCCCCTGTTATTGTAGCGTACACTTTTTTCTACAATTTTACCAGTCATGGTTATTCCCGAAATGCCCCTTATATCATATGATCTTCCTATATATGCAAGGTTGACCCTTGCCACATTGCCGTCAATGATTATATAGTTTCTGTCAGGAACAAGATCCATATTCGGACCATGTGTCGGTAATATCCTGTTGATGGCCAGCATATATTTGCCTGCTTCGAGCGATTCCCTGATCTGCTCCCTTTTAAGGGCCCTTGCCTGGTCGCGTTCCAGGGCAGTTGGTCTTGAAGATGAACATGAAACAGCTACCAGCAGGATTACCGCAAAATAGTATATTGTCGTTTTCATACCCCTGTCTTTTTATTGTAAAACAGGGCAAAATCTATGCCAGAACTTGTTTCTTACCAGTCATTGTTAGCCAGTTCCCAACTGTTAAGAAAACTAATGCTAACTATCTTATACATGATATCCCAGTCAACGGTCTCAAACTCGTCACCCGGCGTATGGTATTCTTCCCTGTGCCCGGGTTTAAATCTCATCACTGGTATTCCTTTTGCAACAAAAGAGCGGTGGTCAGATCCTCCCGGTGGTTCCTCCGATGGTTGGTAATCAAGATCAAGATCAATGTGGTAAGCCGACAGGTTCCTGACAGTAAGATCCTTGAACTGGGGGTAGCTGATACTGTATGTCATGGTTGCCTTATCAGGTTCATCATCACTGACATACCTCGATATCATATCAAAGTTGATGTTAAGCTTAATGT
>JBJKPH010000345.1:0-7118 GCA_046706585.1 Bacteroidales bacterium
GCAAATGACAGAGGTCGGATCCTACCAGTCGCCAGAATCAAGGGCTGCCTGTCGTTATATCGATGCCGAGGATGCAGGGAGCCTGATAGGAATTTTGCAGAATGAAGCAAAAGTTCTCTAATTACCAGTTGAATAATCTGAAAACAGAAAAGATATGTCAGTACTAGTATATACCGAAAATTGGGACGGGAAATTTAAAAAGTTATCCTTTGAACTGGTATCATATGCAGCTTCATTGGCTGAGATGCTAAAAACAAGTGTTACGGCACTGTCGATCGGGGAAGTTGATGAGACCGAGTTAAAGAAACTGGGAAACTACGGTGCAACCAGGGCCGTGACCGTGACAGGGGATAAATACAGTGTGCTCGACAGCCAGGCTTTCACAAAAGTGGTTGCCGGAGTTGCCTCTGATGAAAAGGCTGAAGTAATAGTGGTGGCAAATAATAACACCGGCAAAGCTATAGCGCCGCGACTGGCGGTAAGGCTGAAAGCATCGGTAGGAGCCGGTGTAAACAGGTTGCCTGTTTCCCTCTCTCCGTTTACAGTGAGCAAGAAGGTTTATTCAGGGAATGCTTATGCAAAGGTTGTCCTTAAGTCTGATATAAAGATCATTACTCTTGCCCAGAATTCATTCGACCTGAAAGAAACAGGGGGATCATGTGAGATTGTAACTTTTACTCCCGATACCGGTGGAGATACTATAAAGACCTCACGTCTGGATATAGAGAAGCAGACCGGCAAGCTCCTGCTTACCGATGCCGAAATAGTAGTGTCGGGCGGAAGAGGAATGAAATCACCTGATAACTGGGGACCATTGCTGGAACTGGCTGAACTCTTAGGTGGAGCAACAGCGTGTTCAAGGCCGGTCTCGGATGAGGGATGGAGGCCACACGATGAGCATACAGGTCAGACCGGAAAAATAATAGCACCAAATCTGTATATTGCTGTAGGGATATCAGGGGCAACCCAACACATAGCAGGTGTAAGCTCGGCAAAATATATTGTGGCAATTAACACCGACAAGGATGCTCCAATATTTGAAGTTGCCCAGTATGGTATCATTGGAGACGCTATGAAGGTGCTTCCGAAACTGGTTGAAGCAGTGAAGGAGATTAAAGAAAAGTAGCGTCCGATCCTGATTACCGTTATGACGAAACAAATAGTTTTTGCAGTTACTCTCCTGATTACTCTGGGGATATTTACGTTTACCATAAGAAGACTGGCAGGTTTCCTTAAACTTACAAGGCCCGACTTTCCCGTCACGAATATTGGCAGGAGGATCATGATAACCCTAAGGGTAGCTTTCGGGCAGACAAAAATACTCAGGCGACCTGTAATCGGAATAATCCATGCGCTGGTATTCTGGGGATTTTGTGTTATTCTGACAGGAAGCGTTGAGATGGTGATCGACGGACTTACCGGTAAGGAAAGAGTCCTGGGATCACTGGGCACAGTATACAATGTAGTTATGGCTTCCGGTGATATTTTCGCCTTTATAATAGCTGTGGCCATAATCATCTTTCTCTCAAGACGGCTGTTCTTTCATGTGGCAAGGTTCGGGGGGATCGAGATGAAAAGAAGTTCCCATGTGGATGCAAATATTGCCCTTACCATGATCCTGCTACTTATGATCTCACTTCTGGGCATGAACGCCACCTATTATGCACTGGAACATTCCGCAGGTGATCTCAGGGGGGCATTCCCTGCAGGTTCTGTCATCTCCGGCCTTTTCAGCGGAGCCGATGAGAAAGGGCTCACGGTATGGAACGAAATATTCTGGTGGTCGCATATACTGCTGATATTCATCTTCGCAAATATGCTTCCCTATTCAAAGCATTTCCACGTCTTCCTTTCGGTGCCGAATGTATTCCTTTCGCGACTGACACCATTGGGCAAACTGCCGAATATGGATGATATTACAAGGGAGGTGAAGATGATGCTGGATCCTTCAATAGTCCCCGATCAGAATACACCTGCCGGGATTGAGAGGTTCGGTGTAAAGGATGCGGAGGATGCCACATGGAAAAACTGGATCGATTCCCTTTCATGCACTCAGTGCGGACGGTGTACTTCTGTCTGCCCGGCCAATATTACGGGTAAGAAATTGTCTCCCAGGAAAATGATGATGGACCTGAGACACAGAATGAATGAGAAGGGTCCCGGTCTCGTGAAAAACGGAAGAGATTGGGATGACGGAAAATCACTCCTGAGAGACTATATCTCTGAAGAGGAACTGTGGGCTTGTACTACATGCAATGCCTGCGCTATGGAGTGCCCCATAAACATTAACCACCCTGTATTGATAGTGGCAATGAGGAGATACCTGGTAATGGAAGAGGGTTCAGCACCCGGCGAACTGAAAGCAATTTTCAATAATATCGAGAATAACGGGGCCCCATGGCAATATTCGTCAGAGGACAGATTGCAGTGGACAAAGGACCTCGATTATAATCATAATTAAACGACCCTACATTCGAATGGCAAAAAAGAGTATAGATGTACCGCTGATGGCCGATCTCTTCTCAAGAGGTGAGAAACCTGAATATCTTTTCTGGGTGGGTTGTGCAGGTGCATTTGATGACAGGTATAAAAAAGTTGTCAGGGCATTCACAAAAATTCTTACATTCCTGGATGTCAGCTATGCTGTTCTGGGAAGCGAGGAGTCGTGTACCGGTGATCCGGCGAGACGTGCAGGAAATGAGATGCTGTACCAGATGCAGGCGCTTCAGAATATAGATACTTTCAAGCGTTATGATGTACAGAAAATTATTACTGTTTGCCCTCATTGTTATAATATTTTCAAAAATGAATACCCCGACCTTGGCGGGAATTACCAGGTAATTAACTATCTTGAATTCCTTGTTGAAAATATGAGATCGGGAAGGCTGAAACCCGACAGTAGAGTCCTGGGCAATGTGCGTGTAACATACCATGATCCCTGCTACCTTGGGAGGGCAAACGGGATCTATGCCGAGCCAAGGAAGATTCTCGGAGAGATAACAGAAGGTATCACCGAGATGGAACGAAACAGGAGTTTTGCCCTGTGTTGTGGGGCAGGAGGAGGACAGATGTTCAAGGAGGCAGAGAAAGGAGACAGGGAGATATTTATGGAACGGGCAGGAGAAGCACTTGCAACAGGAGCCGGAATAATTGCAACAGCATGTCCGTTTTGCATGACAATGATGACTGACGGGATAAAATATAATAACAGGGAGGATGAAGTGAAGAACCTTGATATTGCTGAATTAATTGCCCAATCGCTTGAATTATAAAAAACCTAAATAGAAAGAATTAAAATGGAAAACAGGAAAGTTCTGAAAAGTGGTGAGTTTCTGGTCGCTGAAGTCGAACCACAGGATGTTTTCATCCCGGAAGAATTTGACGAGGAACAGAAAATGATTGCCCAGACTTGCAAAGATTTTCTTGAGGCCGAAGTATATCCTAATCTTGACGATCTGGACAAGGGAGACCGGGAACTGATGAAAAGCACATTAAAGAAATCAGGAGAGCTTGGTCTTATGGGTATCTCAATACCTGAAGATCTGGGTGGATTCGGACAGTCTTTTGTCACCCAGATGCTTACGGCAGAAACCATAGGTGCAGGTTACTCATTCTCAGTGGCCTTTATGGCTCATTGTGGTATCGGCACCCTGCCAATAATGTATTTTGGGAACCAGGACCAGAGGGGAAAGTATGTTACTAAACTGGCAACGGGTGAATTTCTCGGTGCCTATTGCCTTACAGAACCGGGAGCAGGCAGCGATGCCAATTCGGGTAAGACAAATGCAGTTCCTTCAGAAGACGGATCGTATTATACCCTGAATGGCCAGAAAATGTGGATCACAAATGCAGGATTTGCTGATATCCAGACAGTATTTGCAAAAGTGGAGAACGACAGGGTGCTGAGTGCTTTTATCGTGGAAAGGGAAATGCCAGGTGTGGTTGTAGGTCCTGATGAGCATAAAATGGGAATAAAAGGATCATCCACCGCCCAGATTTTTTATAATGATGTTAAGGTCCCGGCTGAAAATATGATCGGAAGAAGGGGAGAAGGTTTCAGGATAGCCTTGAGTATTCTCCATATGGGCAGGATCAAGCTGGGTGCCAACGTTCTTGGTGCTGCCAAAAAAGCTATTACCGATTCTGTAAAATATACCAACGAACGTAAACAGTTCGGTGTCCTGATATCGACATTTGGCGCGATAAAACATAAACTGGCCGAACAGGTGATCAGGGTATTTGCAGGCGAATCAGCTATTTACAGGGTGAGTAAGGATATCGATGACCTGATGGTACAGTATAAAACAGAAGGTTGCGACCAGGGCAGGGCAGCAATTGATGCAATAGCCCATTATGCCGTAGAGGCAGCAATATTAAAGGTTTATGGCTCTGAAATGCTCGATTTTGTGGTCGATGAGGCTGTGCAGGTACATGGAGGAATGGGATATTCGGCCGAAGTGGCAGTCGAAAGAGGGTATCGTGACTCAAGGATCAACAGGATCTTCGAAGGAACAAATGAGATAAACAGGATACTGGTTGTTGATACAGCTATGAAAAGAGCGATGAAAGGTGATTTCCCTCTATTTGACGAAGCTGAAAAAATTAGTGCAGGTGCTGAAGCTCTTATACCTGAAAAACCTCAGGGAGATGTTTTTTTTGATGAAAAGAGAAGCTACATAAGGAACATGAAAAAGATTGCACTGCTTATTATCGACAAGGCTTCGAAAACCTTTGGTAAAGGGCTGGTGCATGAGCAGGAAGTGCTTAACAATATTTCCGATATTATTATGGATATCTACGTGGCCGAATCACTGGCCCTGAGAGTGAAGAAGATCGAACAGATGAAAGGTGAAACAGGGGTCTACAGGGATATTCTTGATGTTTATGTTTACGATATGGCCGGCAAGGTGAACAAACTGGCAGGAGATGCACTTAATTCAACACTTCCGGCTGATGAGGCAGCACCACTGACAAAGATCGTTTCGGATCTTGCAACTGTTAATGGGGTAAATGTCAGGGATGCACGCAGGAGAATAGCTGATAAGCTTATTGAAGATAACTCCTATAAGTTCTGAATGGCGATAAAACGAAATAATGCGAATTAGAACAAATTAATGCGAATAGAAAAAGAGGTGTGTCAGCAATGACACACCTCTTTTTTTATATCTATGACCTGACTTTTTTAAAGAAAAGCCCGGAAATATATTCACTGAAGCCGGAAAAAGCAATTTCGAACGGATAGAGTTGACAAACATCAATGCCATACCCGATAAACATCAACACCATGTATGTAAATTGACTTATAGCAAAAAACCTTTTATGTGCTCAGATAAAGATATATTTACCAATTGATAAAACATTAACAGTATTAATCGTAATAACACTATAAATCAGATGAATACCCGTACAAAGACAATTAGTTTTTTAGGTGTTGTCGCTATTTTGTTAGTGATAATTGCATTTTCTTCATGTGAGAAGTATGTTTGGGATCCGCCGGTATATGTTCCACCGGATACTACACAGCCATGGGATACTGTATATTACAGTGAAGATATTGCCCCGTTATTTCCTGAACATAACTGCACAATGTGCCACTCGGGGGGTATTGCGCCTGACCTGAGGCTGGACAAATCCTTCGATGCCCTTACAAATCCTGACAATTCATTCGTTTATTATGACAAGCAGGCAGATCCGGCAGAGACCCCAATGGATTGCCGGTTGATCAAGCAGATACAAACCGGTCATAATGGAGGGATGCCAGCCGGTGATGTAGATCTCATAGCTGACTGGATTGCGCATGGTGCCAAGAATTATACACGATCGAAATAACTTTAAGAATTAATTATATAAATACGATGAAAAAAATACTTTCACTTTTAGTTCTGATCCTCTTTGCTTGCCCGATCTTTGCCCAGGAAGATGAGGAAACGCCTGTATTTAATACATTTGAGGCGGGGCAGTTAATAGATAACCAAACGGTTATGACCCCTATGAAAGGATCGAAGGAATTCCTTATCCACCACAGGATGGGGTACCTCTCCGACGGCCTGTCGAGCCTGTACGGTTTTTATTCTCCTTCAAATATCAGGCTTGGAATGAACTATGGTGTTACCGACAGGCTGATGCTTGGTTTTGGCACTGAAAAAGATGCCAAGTTCCAGGAATTCCAGGCCAAATATGCTTTGCTCAGGCAAACCGAGTCGGGAAGTATGCCTTTTTCGGTAACCCTTTACGGGAATGCCGATCTTGATGCAAGGGATAAAGAACTGGGTGTCTTCGGACCCGATACCAGTTTCAGATTTATTCACAGGATATCTTATTTTACACAAGTGATTATTGCAAGGAAATTCTGCGATGCCTTTTCTTTCCAGGTTGCACCTACATTCATGTATTTCAACTCTGTTGAAAGGGGATATAAGAATTTTAACTATGGACTGCATGCCGGTGGTAAAATTACATTCTCATGGAGCAATGCCATTATTTTTGAGTACGACCAGCTTTTCACTCAGCAGGAAGATGATGCTAATATGCCAAAACCACAGTTGGCGCTGGGTTATGAAAAGACTACGGGGACACACACTTTCCAGGTGTTTATGGCGAATTATAAAGGCATTATCGGTCAGAGGAATTTCCTGTATAACCAGAACAGTTTTACAGATGGCCTCAACGGGCTCCTGGTTGGATTTAATATTACGATAAGACTATAATACCCGTCAGATGAAAACGCTTCTATTTGGATTAATAGCAGTGATTTCTTCTGTGTTAATTAATTCACAGCAGGAATCCGGCGGTGTTGTGCAGGATCCTGAAGGGGTACAGCAACCGGTAAAGGGAATTGAGAACAATATGTTTGCCGAGGAAAATGAGCAATGTCTGAAATGCCACGGGGAACAGTTCTATATGCTTGAGGACGAAGATTCAGGAGTCGCCCGGAAAAGAGTGATGTGTGATGCCTATTATATCGACAGGGATAAGTTCTACCAGTCGAATCACTGGAGCTTTGCATGCACCGATTGCCATTCATGGGAGTTCCATACATTCCCGCACCAGGTGGTTGAAAGGCTTGAGGAGCATTTCAACTGTATCGATTGCCATGGTGGCGATGAGGCATTTGCAAA
>JBJKPH010000346.1:0-7439 GCA_046706585.1 Bacteroidales bacterium
GTCTTTAGCCGTTCGTCGTTGTCCGCACCTTTACTTCCGGATCAGCTTCTGAATATTATATAACTTATTGAGAGCTTCAACCGGAGTAAGATTATTGACATCAAGGTCGGTTATCTCGTCCCTGATCTGTTTGAGCACAGGGTCATCGAGCTGGTAAAAACTTAACTGGAGGCCTTCCCTGTTGGCGGCGATGTCTCCTACCGGCTTTGATATCTTACTTTCCTTGCTTCCCTGTTCCATTTTTCTGAGCACATCCTCTGCCCGTTTGACCACGCTGGGGGGCATACCTGCCATTCTTGCAACATGTATCCCGAAACTGTGCTCGCTGCCTCCCCTGCTTAGCTTTCTCAGGAATATCACCCTGTCGTTCATCTCCCGGATTGAAACATTATAGTTCCTGACCCTTTGGAATGAATTTTCCATTTCGTTCAGTTCATGGTAGTGGGTTGCAAAAAGGGTTTTTGCCCTTTTCCTGTTTTCATGGAGATATTCCACCATAGCCCATGCAATGGAAATACCGTCATAGGTACTTGTTCCCCTGCCTATCTCATCAAGCAAAACGAGGCTCCTGTCCGAAAGATTGTTCAGTATGCTGGCAGCCTCGTTCATCTCAACCATAAAGGTCGATTCGCCAAGACTTATATTATCCGAAGCACCTACACGGGTAAATATCTTGTCGACAAGACCTATTTTTGCAGATTTTGCAGGAACAAAGCAACCTGCCTGTGCCATAAGAACAATCAGGGCAGTCTGTCGCAGCAGTGCCGACTTACCCGACATATTGGGCCCGGTAAGTATAATTATCTGCTGCTCCTCGTTATCCAGAAAAAGATCATTCGGCACATACGATTCATCCGGAGGAAGCATTTTTTCTATTACAGGATGCCTTCCCCCTTTGATATCGATTACCAGGGTATCATTTATCTCAGGACGGGTATAACCGTTTTCACTTGAAATGGTAGCATATGAATAAAGGCAGTCAAGCCTGGCGATCAGGGTTGCATTCATTTGCAGCAGGTTAATGTACTCCGAGAGTGATACTACCAGGTCATTGAATATTTTTTGTTCAATTGCCAGTATCTTTTCCTCTGCTCCCAGAATTTTAGACTCGTATTCCTTCAACTCGTCTGTAATATATCGTTCGGCACTTACGAGTGTCTGTTTCCTGATCCAATCTTCGGGGACCTTCGATTTGTGAGTGTTTCGTACTTCGATATAATATCCGAATACATTATTGAAACCTACCTTCAGGCTAGGGATGCCTGTACGCTGACTTTCCCGGTTCTGCAGTTCCACAAGGTAATTCTTTCCTCCGGCAAGAATATCCCTGAGCTCATCCAGTTCGTTCGAAACCCCTTTCCTGATCACATTCCCCCTGTTGATCATAACCGGCGGATCATCGTTCAACTCCTGTCCGATCTTCTCAGCCACCCTGGTACACGGATTAATCTGTTCTCCGATGTCGACCAGTGGATTACATTTGCTTTCCAGGCAGATCCTCCTTACCGGTTCAAACGAATCGATCGCTCTCTTTAATTGTACCACTTCCCTTGGGTTTATCCTCGATGTAGCAACCTTGGAAACAAGTCTTTCGAGATCACCTATTATTGCAATATTACCTGAAAGCTCTTCCATTGCATCCATCTTATCCACCATGTAACCGACTATATCATGGCGGTCTGTAATGCTTTTTGCTTCTTTCAGCGGTAATGACAGCCATTTTTTAAGCATTCTGCCTCCCATCGGTCCGATTGTACGGTCAAGGACGTTCAGCAGCGTCTTTGCTCCCTCATATGGTGAGAAAAACAGTTCGAGGTTCCTTATTGTGAATTTGTCAAGCCAGACATATTTATCTTCCTCGATCCTGCTTATCCGGGTTATATGACCCAGTTTCTCGTGTTGTGTCAGGTCGAGGTAATGCAATATTGCCCCGGCGGCTGTTATTGCGTACTCCATGCCCTGAACGCCAAAACCCTTTAACGATGATGTCTGGAAATGTTTAAGCAGTCTGTCGGTTGCGGCCTCTGTGGTGAACATCCAGTCGTCGAGTTTATAAGTATAGAACTTTGAGCCGAAAAATTCCCGGTATTCACCAGTCCTGCTCTTCTCGAACAGAACTTCCTTTGGCGCGAAATTGTTTAGGAGCTGATCGATGTAGGCTATATTGCCTTCTGCTACAAGAAATTCTCCGGTTGATATGTCCAGGAAAGATACTCCCGCCACCTGCTTTCTGAAATGAACAGCTGCAAGAAAGTTATTTTCCTTATGCTCCAGTACATTGTCATCGAGTGACACGCCGGGAGTGACCAGTTCGGTGATCCCTCTCTTTACTATCTTCTTTGCCAGTTTGGGATCTTCAAGCTGTTCGCAGATAGCAACCCTCTGACCCGCTCTAACAAGTCTTGGCAGGTAGGTGTCAAGCGCATGGTATGGAAACCCAGCAAGCTCTACGTAGGAGGCAGACCCGTTTGCTCTTCGCGTAAGTGTAATCCCCAGTATTTCGGATGTCCTGATGGCATCCTCCCCGAATGTCTCATAGAAATCACCAACCCTGAAAAGAAGTATCGCATCAGGGTGCTTGGCCTTGACACTGTAATACTGCTTCATAAGGGGTGTCTCGATATATTTCTTCGAATCAGGCATAGATATACTGGTTGACAACTTTCGGAGAATATCCTCTTTGCTAAAGAAACAAATATACAATGTTTTTTCCTGTAGTGCTCCCCTCTTCCCCTCCCGTTGTCGCAGATCTTCTTCCCCCCGTTGTCGCAGATCTCCGAATCTGCGACATTACCTGATAAGGTTACTGGTCCGGATTCGGAGATCCGGACCAACGATAAATGTGACGTTGTCGCAGATCTCCGAATCTGCGACATTAGCAGGTGAAATTACTGGTCCGGATTCGGAACCGAGAAACTTGAAAAGTTTCGAGCTCGACGAGTTGCACGGGTCTCGATTACATATCACGACCAACTCTACGAGTCAGATCCGGACCATAACGGTTCAGGGAGGGATCTGCAACAGTACATTTAAAAAATTTATCCTCCCTGGTTTTGTTTTATAAATATTTTAATACTTTTGCTTTGTCAAACGACATGAATATTATGATATCAATGAAAATAAACTGGTGGCTTTTCTGTCTTACGAACAATTCGTGAAGTAGGGAAGTACCGTTTCATATATCTAAGGAGGCCTCTCGTAATCACGAGGGGCCTCCTCTGTTTTTGAATGAATGTAAAAAGATGAAATATGACTTACGCTATTAAGACAAATTGTACAGGACAGATGGCAGATACGCTGACACCTGTGAGTATCTATCTTAAAATGAGAGATCTCTACCCGGGTTCGGTCTTGCTTGAAAGTACCGATTTTCACCACCTTGAGAATTGTTTTTCCTATATCGGGCTTGATCCCGTAGCGGGGATATCGGTCAAAGGGCCTGAAGTAAGAATGAGGTGGGGCAGGGAAAGGAAGAGCAGAAGGGTTGAGAGCATGAACAATGTGCCGGCTATAATGGATGAATTCTTTAATAGTTTCAGTTTTGAGGGTGAGTCATGCTCCTTTAACAGCTTCTTCGGATACCTGGGCTACGAAGCTCTCTCTTATTTCGAGACACTTGAACTGACTCCCAGAGAGGGGAATGACAATCCTGATCTCAGGTTCGACCTGTACAGGTTTGTTATTGCATTCAATCATATGAATGATGTAATATCCATAATTGAGAATCAGCCTGTAAACGAGGAGAGTGCACTTGAAACACTCCTGGTGAATCTCAGGGATAAAAGGCTGGGACATTACCGGTTCACCTCCCTTGGTGATGTCGAATCAAACATGTCGGATGAGGAATATATCGAATTGGTGAAAAAGGCAAAGGATCATTGCAGGAGGGGAGACGTTTTCCAACTCGTTCTTTCAAGAAACTTCAAAAGGAGATTCCGCGGCGATGAGTTTAATGTTTACAGGTGCCTCAGATCACTCAATCCATCACCGTACCTCTTTTATTTTGATTATGGCAGTTTCAGGATCTTCGGCTCATCTCCCGAATCCCAAATCGTAATAAAGGATGGTATCGCGAGTATTAATCCTATTGCAGGGACATTTGCCAGAACCGGTGATGACGAACGGGATAAGGAACTATCCGTTAGTCTTTCGGAGGATCCAAAGGAAAATGCCGAGCATGTAATGCTTGTCGACCTGGCAAGAAATGACCTGGGAAGGAGTTCCAAAGACGTGAAAGTCGAATCTTTCAGGGAGATACATTACTATTCGCATGTTATCCATATAGTATCAAAAGTATCGGGGAAGCTTAATCAGGGTATCAGCGATATCTAGGTAATAGGCGATACCTTTCCTGCGGGTACACTTACCGGAGCACCAAAATACAGGGCGATGGAACTGATCGATAAATATGAGCCTGATGCAAGGGGATTCTACGGAGGATGTATTGGTATGATTGGAGTAGCCGGAGGTGCTAATCTGGCAATAACCATCAGGTCATTCATGAGCAGGAATAATGTTCTTCATTACCAGGCGGGAGCGGGACTGGTTGAAAGATCAGAGGAGAGAAAGGAACTTGCCGAAGTATATGTTAAACTGGCTGCCCTTGAAAAAGCCATGGAAAATGCAAACGAAATATAGTACTGGGATGAAAATAATAGTAGTTGATAATTACGATTCATTTACCTATAACCTTGTCCAGATGATAAGGAAGATCCCCGGTACCATGGTAGATGTAGTGAGGAATGATATGGTCACTCCCGGAATGATAGACAGTTATGATAAGATAATACTTTCTCCGGGCCCGGGTCTTCCTTCTGAAGCAGGAGACCTGAAAAAAATTATTGGTGACTATGCAGGTAAGAAGGGGATCTTTGGTGTGTGTCTCGGTATGCAGGCAATAGGTGAAGTGTTCGGTGCGACTCTCGAAAACCTGAAAACGGTATTTCATGGTGTGGCAACTGATATTATTGTATCTGAGCCTGCCGACACGATCTTCAGGGATGTTCCGGCAAGGTTTTCGGGAGGAAGGTATCATTCGTGGGTAGTATCGGAAAAAGATCTGCCCGGTTGCCTTTTCGTATCCTCTGTGGATGAGGAGGGAAGAATAATGTCACTCTCTCATAAGACAATGAATGTCAAAGGAGTGCAATTCCATCCCGAATCGGTTCTTACACCATGCGGTGCAAAGATCATCTCTAACTGGTTGTCAGAATCCGTAACAGGCAGCCAGACCGGTGACCTAAATGAGTAATTAAGAAGATAATTAACAATGTTATGAAAGAGATACTTAACAGCCTCTTCAGGCACCAGACTCTTACGAGAGAAGATTCCAGGGAACTCCTGGTCAACCTGGCTGAAGGGAAATACAATAATTCGCAGGTTACTGCATTCCTTACGGTCTTCCAGCTAAGGAATATTACAGTTGATGAACTGTCAGGATTCAGGGATGCAATGCTTGAACTATGTATCAAAATAGATCTGAGTGATTTTGAAACAACAGACCTGTGTGGAACGGGTGGTGACGGCAAGGATACCTTTAATATTTCGACCCTGACATCTTTTGTGGTTGCCGGGACAGGCGAAAGGGTTGTGAAGCATGGCAACTATGGTGTTTCAAGTACCTGCGGGTCCTCCAATATCCTTGAGCATTTCGGTTATAAATTCACCAATGACAGGGACACGCTCTGCAAACAGGTCGAAGAAGCAGGTATCTGTTTCCTGCATGCCCCCCTTTTTAATCCCGCGATGAAAAATATTGCACCTATAAGAAGGGAGTTGTCTGTAAAGACATTTTTTAATATGCTGGGACCAATGGTTAATCCGGCCAGTCCGCCTAACCAGCTGATAGGAGTATATAACCTGGAGCTTGCAAGGATATATAATTACATATACCAGACCTCAGGAAAGAGGTATGCAATTGTACACAGCATAGACGGTTATGACGAATTATCGCTGACAGGTGATATGAAGGTAATGACAGACAGGGAAGAGTACCTGGCTGATCCCGGCGATTTCGGATTTGAAACAGTTAGGCCCGAAGAGCTCAGGGGAGGCAGTAATGTGGCAGAGTCGGCAGATATATTCATGGCTGTTCTCCGGGGAAAAGGAACACCGGCTCAGGTGAATACCGTAATTGCCAATGCAGGTGTGGCATACAGGGTGATTCACCCGGAAAAATCGCCGGATGAATGTTTTGGTATTGTGCGGTCGTCGCTTGAAAGCGGAAAGGCTCTTGAATGTTTCAGAAAACTTGTCTCATAATAATGGGTTATGAATATACTGGATAAGATAATAGAGAACAAGAGGAAAGAGGTAGCCGAAAGGAAATCACTTTATCCGCTGAAGCTGCTTGAGAAGAGTATCTATTTCGAAACGAAACCTGTCTCTTTATCGAAATACCTGCTGCGCGAAGATAAATCGGGAATAATTGCCGAGTATAAGACCATGTCGCCTTCGGCAGGGGTAATAAATTCTGCAGCCGATCCGGGAGTTATCACTCTCGGATATATGCAGGCAGGTGCATCAGCATTGTCGGTCCTGACCGATAACAAATTTTTCAACGGCAGCTTTGCTGACCTGAAAAGGGCGCGCAGCCTGAATTACTGCCCGATCCTTCAGAAAGACTTTATCACAGAAGAATACCAGGTGGTGGAGGCAAAATCGATCGGTGCTGATGCTATTCTTTTAATTGCTGCCGTGCTTGATGGTAATGATGTGAAAAAGCTATCGTCTGTTGCGACAAGCCTTGGTATGGAGGTTGTCATGGAGGTTCACTCAGAAGAGGAACTGGAGTTTGTAACCGACAACATATCTGTGATAGGCGTTAATAACAGGAACCTGAAGACTTTCAATACCGACCTGTCTGCTTCACTTGACCTTGCTGATAAGATCCCGGAGGGAAAGGTCAGGATATCAGAAAGCGGGATCAAGGGTCCCGAAGACATGCTCAGGCTCAGGAAAGCAGGATTTGACGGCTTTCTTATGGGAGAGATATTTATGCGTTGCACTGATCCTGTTGAAAAGTGCGGTGAGACAATCCGTGAGTACAGGAAACTATGTGAAGAGAAGATAACGGGATGAAAAAGCTGGTAAAGGTGTGTGGCATAAAGGAGCCTCAGAATGCACGGATGGTATCATCACTGTCTCCCGATATGATGGGATTCATTTTTTATCCTCCGTCGCCCAGGGCAGAAACACCGGATGATGCCAGGGCACTGGTTGGTGAGCTTGATCCGTCAGTAGAACGTGTGGGCGTTTTTGTGAGCGAAAGTGAAGAGAATATCCTTCTGATCGCCTCCGGACTAAACCTTGACTATGTCCAGCTTCATGGGGATGAGACGCCTGAATTTTGCAGCAGACTGGGATCTAAAGGACTGAAGGTTATAAAAGCAGCCGGGATCGGACAGGGATTCGATATGGCTTCCCTTGCCCAATGGTCG
>JBJKPH010000347.1:0-3146 GCA_046706585.1 Bacteroidales bacterium
GCTTCCGTGAGGCAGTGCTCAATAATAGTCCGACAACACCACTGTACGGAGTTATACAAAATACAGGAGACGAAGGAGGCGAATTAATATTTATCAGGCGTTGATCAATCCTTCACCCGGTTCCTCAGGTGTCGTGTCTTCAGGTTCTACTACCTTGTGAACGAATTTCTGAATATGTAGTCTGAGGTGGCAGATAGCTAGACTGATAATTTTATTTATGAAGTAAAAGAAGTATATTATGAAGGATTAGACCCCTAATTATTTTGAAACTGATCTCAGACATGATGAAAAGGACAATTGGATTATTTTTTGTATTGCTTTTTATGGCAATGCTTGCAGCCTGCGATTCACAAAAAGAAAACACCGGGCAGGGTGAGGTAACAAAAAAACTGGTGCCGGGAGAAACAGCTCCGTCTGCTCCCAGTGGATCAAAAGGATTCGGTATGCCACAGACCAGCCGGCAGGATATGGATATGCAAAGACGGCTCAGGGTAAGTGCAAGTATCACTGATGCCCGGGAGATTGACACCCTGACACTTGATGAAATGAGCATGAGTGATCCCTTTATACTTGCCGACGATGCCACTCATACATACTACATGACGGGCAGTGGCGGCAGTATCTACAAAAGCAGGGATCTGGAAACCTGGACAGGTCCGTATGGTGCATATGATGTAACCGGTACATGGATGGAAGGAGTAACCAGGGTAGCTGCTGCCGAACTTCACCATATTAACGGCAAATACTATTATGTGGCCACTTTTCGCGATGGTGACGATCTGGTTGATGTTGTTCCGCGCAGATACAATATTCACCGTCAGCAATCAATGATCCTGGAATCTGACATGGCAGGAGGTCCTTATAAACCTTTTTATTCCGATCCTGATCATGATTACCTGCCACACAACTGGGCAATACTCGACGGAACACTCTGGTACGAGGATGGGGTCCCATATTTTGTTTTTGTTCATGAATGGTTGCAAACGATCGATGGTACAATCGAATATGTTAAGCTTTCACCTGATCTGAGAGAGGCAATTACTGAACCCAAATGTCTTTTTCGTGCCAGTGAGGCTCCGTGGGCACTCGAAATGGTTGGCAACGGAGAAATGACATACGGCCTGAAAATTCCAGGCTGGGTTACCGATGCACCTCAATTGTTCAGAACACAAACAGGGAGGCTGGGAATGTTATGGTCGAGCTGGGGGGCAGGACGATATGCCGAGGGTGTTGCCTATTCAGAATCAGGGACAATAGATGGCCCATGGATACAGCAGGAAAAACCTTTAAAAGGAGACAATTCTGGGCATGGAATGATGTTCACAACCTTCGACGGGAAGAGACTGTTGGTTATCCATCATGCCGAAGGAGACGGCCCGCGTAAACCACAGCTATACGAAATAGATGATTCGGGTGATGAGTTGGTACTGGGACAGGAATATAATGGTAATCGGTAATCGGTATGCGGTCAAATATAGTTCCCCTCCGACGGAGGGGTTAGTGGTGGGTCTTTCGGTAAATGGTAAACGGTAAACGGTTACCGGTTCTTCGTGAATGCGGGCAATATGAAACAGGTATGAAAAAGCCCCGGTCTGGTGACAAGGACTTTTATTTTTTACAGGTTCTGGCTGAATACCAGCCAGAGGAATAACGAGAACCCGGTAAGGAACGTGAGAATTATTGCCTCGTTATATGAATTCATTCTTACTTTTTCTTCGGTTTCTTTTGAAGCACGATAGAAGAGCAGGGGAACAAGCACGATAAGGGTAAAGTTACCGATAATTACTGCAATACCGGCTCCCGGCCAGTGCTGAACCTTAAAGAGAAAGGATATTGCAATAATGAACATAGCGATCATGCTTGCAATGTTTATTAGCTTTTGATGCGAATCCTGGGCAAAGCGCCCCCTGTCAGCCATCAGAAGCGGCGTATATCCGAATGCGAAGAGCAGGATACTCACCAGGAGAGCAACGCCGGCTCCCGGCCAGTGCTGCCATTTAAACAAAACTCCAAGAACAAAAACCAGTGAAGAAATTACACCTAGAATCAATGTGGCTTTTTTCATATTATCAGGTTTTGTGGTTTGAAGGCATCAAGTTACGAGATGAATGAATATAAGTCAAATAATAATGGCAGCCGACACCGATTAAAGATACAAGACAAAAGACCCAAGAAACAAGTTTAAGACAAGAACAGATATTCCGCCTGATGGATCAATCAAAAATTAGGTTATACCTAAATAAGGTACTTTTATCTTAACTTCTTTGCAATCTGCGTTTTACGCTTAAAGCTACTTTCAATCTGCTCATTCCTCCGAACTGCCATAGTCAACCCTTTTTATCATTCTGGCACTAAGGATATATATGTCGTTCAGTGGTTTGGAAGACCTGCCTGTTTCAGCGGTAGCAATGCTGTCGACCACGTCCATGCCCTTTACTACCTGCCCGAAAACAGTTTAGTACTGATCAAGGTGAGGTGCTCCTCCGATTGTTTTATAACACTCACGATGATCATCAGGTATCCTGTACTTTTCCATGACTTCCAGCTCTTTGGCAGCCAGTTCATTGAGCTGGTCCTTTACAAGTCTTATACTGTCCCTGCTGGCACGATTCCTGTTCATCTCCTGCAGATGAGCAAAAAGATCCTTATTCTCAGGCATATGTATCACCCTGTTATAGGCTATCCAGTCATTAATCCTCTTCTCGGAAACATCAAGTGTACTGTCGTTGTACACTTTTCCCTGTATAATGGTAAAGTGAAAATTTGCCGAAGCCTGTTCAGGATTCATGTCATCATCTCCCCTCGCAGCATTTACCGCACCCCTCTTATGAAACAGGTCATCTGTTACCTCTTTATCGATCAGGCGTGGCATATCATCCGGCACATCCATTCCCGTCTGGATGAGAAAATGGTTTACAACCCTGTAAAACGACAGGCTGTCAAGGTAACCCTGGTTAACCATTTTTATAAAATTGTTCCTGTGTTTTGGGGTTTCATCAGAAAGCCTTATGATAATTGAACCCTTGTCTGTGATCAGTTCAACATCTTTTTTCAGATCACTCTTATGTACTGCGTCTTCTATTATTTAGTCACAGCCAGTAAAAGCAACAAGGAAAAGAACAGAAACATGAATGGCTATCCTGGCC
>JBJKPH010000348.1:0-5824 GCA_046706585.1 Bacteroidales bacterium
CCCTTGTATTGCAATCAGAATGGAATACGGCAACAGGCTTGCGCCCATTAAGCTTTTTGATTGCCTGATCCATCATTAGATCTACACCTTCAAAAATCTTCTTCTCATTTCGTCGTGTGAGCCATAATTTCGAGCCAGTTGGTATGGGAACTGTAGAAGGAAGGCTTCCGTCAGAATAGGGTATTGCAACCGATGTGACAATATAATCATTATTGTATTCGGCCCTGAATTCTCCAGTAAGTTCTCTTACAATAGTGGTGAACGTGGCAACCTCTATGAAAGAACTTTCAACGGGGATGTCAAGTTTTTCTGTCAGACGGTTCCATGCTGGTTTCCCATCAAATTCCAGTATACAGTTTTCTCTTGAACGCGTAATTTCAAAAGGCTCGCCAATCACTTCAAGGCCATGATTGGAACAGGTTAGTGTTACTATTGACGGGTCAGCAAACCCTGCAATAACTGCACCCTTCTCAAAGATTTTATCATTCATGAACTGGAAATCGGTAATATACTTCATATTATCGACCGATATTCCGCCTGAAACCGGTACATGAGGACCGAACACTGATTCTATGCCTTGTAATGCCTCTCTCCATCTGAATGAAAATCCTGTTAGTGAAGGATAAAAGAGAATAGTATTGATTTCAGGATTTAGAATCTTAAGATCCTTTGCGAGCTCTTCACCGATCTTATAAGGATCAAGGCCTGTGACATTGTCTCTTCCTGCAACGGCTATCTCTTTACCAGGACCTTTAACTGCCATGACAGAAAGTGCTTTAAGGGATTCATCCGGCCCTTCCCTGCTGATTATTCCCTCTCCGGTGCAACCAATGATCCTGGCAGCAGGGGAAATTGTGTGAGCTTCATCAAGCAGCTCCCGAAAATTGTGCCCCATTGCGGTAAAAATTATAATGAGGTCACAATTGAGATAAGGTTCGCTCCTCAGTGCTTTCTCCAGGCACTCTTTCATAGCTTTCCTGGAGTTTATATTATTTGAGCTTCCGGAAAAGAATTGTAGCATTCTATTGTTTTTTAAAAGAATTATCAGTACTAAGTATTCAGATGTTCAACAATATACATAGCGTGTACATTAAGTAATATTTATAGTTTATCTGACTATTTAACATGAATGCATTGAACTCCTTTCCCTTCAAGACCTGGCCGGAAGCATGCACTGTCGGACAGGCAATCTGACCTTTTAAGGTTCCCGGATTTCCACTTACTTATAAGATCGGGTTCCCGGATAAGAGGTCTGCCCAGGGCGATATAATCGGCTGTTCCATTTCTCACAAGATCATCAGCTTCATCGAATGTCCTTATTCCCCCAACAAGAATCAGCGGTACCTTGCAGGCTTTCTTAAATTTGAGTGCCGCATCGTGATAATAGACACCTTTTTTCGATACCGGAGAAAACGATGAATCGATATCACCTGCCATCATGGCAGTAAGCGTACCCCCACTTATTTCAATGGCATCGATCCCTTCTTTCTCAAGCAGCTGGCAGACCTTCAGCATTTCCTGAGTTTTGAATCCCCCGGGCAGAAAATCATCACAGTTGATCTTCACAGTTACCGCGAAATCTTGTCCTGTCCGCACTTTAATGTTTCTGATTATTTCCAGGAGGAGTTTTGACCGGTTCTCAACAGGACCTCCGTATGAATCTGTTCTTTTATTAAAGAATGGGGAAAGGAACTGGCTGATCAGCCAGCCATGTGCTGCATGTACCTGTACGCCATCGAAACCTGCTTCGCGTGCTCTGACAGCGGCCTCACAAAATGATGTTACCACACGGGCAAGATCATCGGTTGTAATTTCACGGCCGACTGGTCCTTCCGGAGTGTCCAGTTCTGATGGTCCTGCCGGGACTGTTCCTGTAAGCAAAGGTGAAGCAACAAGTCCACTGTGAACCAGCTGCAATATTATTGGTGTTTCATACCGGTGAACAAAATCTGTCATCCTTCTGAGCCCGGGAATATGATTATCGGAGTACACCCCGAGTTGACCTGGAACAGCAATGCCATCGGATGAAACGGAAGCCATTCCAGATATTATCATTCCTATATCTCCTCTTGCTACCGGAAGTAGTGTCGAGATCAGCCCAGGAGATGTTGATCCGTCGAAATTTGCCCTTCCCTGCCACAGTGCCGAACAAATGAACCGGTTCTTCAGTCTGAGATTGTTAATTCTTGTTTCTTCAAAAAGTCTTGAAGATCTTAACTTCCCGGTATCTGCAGGGATTATGTCAGGTTTCCCATTATCCGTTTTTCTGACCAGAACATACAGTGATGTTGTGTATGTATGAAGCATGTTTTTACCAGCAAGAGGTGTATATTCGGCTCCTCCGTACATTCCAAACCAGGGAATATTCTCCCCCTGGCAAAGAGGAAACTGCAACTGGCTTATTATTTCCTCTTTCATAATCCGGTTGAAAAACAGCTTTCCTCTTGCTGCACAATCTGCGTGGAACACTGCCACAGGTTTTCTGCCCGCACAACGATCGAGCACGGTTGTCACAAGTCTTTCCACCCCATCAAAGATCTTATTCTCATTTCTCCTGGTAAGCCAAAGATGTTTGATTCCTGAAATGTCTTTAGCACTCCAGATAGATTTATCGGGCAGGGGCATGCATCCCACTACCATGTATTCATTCCCGTACACTTCATGATATTCCGGTGCAAGCTCTGTTGCAAGAGGTGCAAAAACCAGGACTTCGGATCCGGAGGATGATTCCGGCAGCCCAAGTTTCTCGGTCCAACGCTTCCAGGCAGGTTTTCCATCAAGCTCCAATATTCTTTCATCCTCGAATTTTGTTATTATTAATGGATCACCGACTATATCAAAGCCATGATTTGCATGTGAAATAAGCTCAAGGGAGGGATCTGCAAAGCCTATCATTATAGCACCTCCCTCAAGTATCTTTTCATCCATGAAAGCGAAGCTTTTTATCAGCTTCATGTTATCTATTGAGGCGCCGCCGACTACCGGAACGTCGGGCCCGAATACAGATTCAATGCCAGATATTATATCCTGTGCATTGTACATCGTAATAACCGATGGATGAAAAAATATCATATTAGGCTCAGGACAACCGGCTTTTAGTTCAGAAGCCATTGAGCGTCCAAAATTGAAGGCATTATAATGAACCGGGTATGAAGAGCCCACTACTCCAAACTCTTCAACATTTCCTTTTACAGCCATTATTGCAATCGCCCTCAAAGACTCATTCGGACCTTCTTTCCCGATAACCCCTGCACAGGTACATCCAACAATCCTGGCTGTTGGTGAGAGCTTTCTTGCCTCTTCAAGAAGCTCCCGAAAATTATGCCCCATGGCTGTGTATATGATAAGGAGATCGCAATCCAAGGTCTTCCCATCTCCCAGGGCATTTTCCAGGCACTCTGCAATTGCCCTCCTTGTATCAACAGTACCCGAACTGGCAGAGAAGAACTTTAACATGCCTGTATTGTTTAAGGTTAAGAGAACAAAAAGACATAGAGTACCATTTGAATAAATTTATTAAATTAATCTTTTCAATGCAAAAATAAGTTCCTGGTCCATATTCCTAGTATACCCGGTATGAGTTTTAATATCAGATATTTAAGATGTTACACAAGTATAAGCATAAAAGGAGGTGCGATAAACCTTTGGCCTGAACATGCACACCGGCTGCTGAGAATTGACACATTGTGTTCATGGATAAACAGTATATACTGAGATGATCTTATGCTATTTTAATCTGACCATTTTTTCTACATAGCTGGCAATACTGTCCGGATAATTTGAAACCAGGGTCAGTATTAAAGTATCACTCTTAAATTGAGCATTGAATGTATATTGTTTACCAATATTGGAAGGACTACTGAAATATGATATGTTCTCCGTATATATCCCATTTTCAAAGGTTAAAGTACCACCATTAAAGCCGGAGTACCAGAAATTGTCTCTATTTAAAGTGGTATCCTGCCAGATCGTGCAGAAGTATTTCTCTCCAATTATTTTGATGTAATGGTCCTTCAGGGATTGAGGAAAAATAACGGATGAGTCCATATTGCTTGATACCCCATAAACAATTTTCCATGTCCCGGAGATATGTGATTTGCTGTTTTTTGTACAACTGCCTGTTACAAACGCAACAATCAGAATTATAAAAATTGACCTTTTCATATTTAATTTTTTACTACGTTTAAATGTGGTTTGTCTTTTAATCTTTGATAGTTTCAATCAACTCTTTTATAATGCAACTACACCGAGTTGCTGATAAAGGGATGACAGATCAGAGATCATCCAGTGATCAGTAATTTTAGAATTCTCAACAGTGTACCTGATCGCAAAATTTACTTCGATTTCTTTATGCGTTGGAGGAATTCCGTTGAATTCTCCCTGGTGTAAGCCAGTTATCTTACATAATGCTACAACCCTGTTGCTCTCGGCTGTCAATTCTTCTGCATAAACCTCATAACCGGGGAAGATCTGATCAAAGAATAAGATATGATTTTTTAATTCGGGATCATTTACATAACGATCAACCAGTTCTTCAGTCTTTTTAACACCATTCATGGCATTCAGGTACTCAAGAACAAATTCCTTGTTTTCTTCAATTGATTTCATGATTTCTTGTCTTATTGGGTTACAAAACAAAATTATGCCTTGCGCAAACAAACGACTTGATTCTGAATTTCAAATAATTGATTCAGGATTTCATTTTTTCAATGAAGAAGGATTGAAGCCGAACTGTCTGTGGAATGCCCTGCTGAAATGACTGTGACTTGAAAATCCGACTATGAATGCTATTTCATTTATGTTCATGTCAGTGTCTTGCAGTAACTCCCTGGCTTTCTGCAAGCGGAAAAACTGAATGTATTCGGCGGGAGCCATATGAGTCAGCATTTTGATTTTTCTGTATAACTGGGAACGACTTAATGCCAGTTTTTCACACAGATGATCTATACAGAAACTTTCCTGATCAATATTTGCTAGAATGATTTCATTCAATCTATGAACAAATTTTTCATGGCGCACTCCTTTCCTTGCCGCTGATTTTTCGATAGTTTCAGGATTCCTGAAATATGACTGAAGTTCCCTTTGTACCTTTGAATACAAATGAGAAATATGTGGATGGGGAATTTCTTCTTTCATATTCACCTGCTTATGAGTGGCTTTTAAAGTAAAATTATAAAACTGACCAAAGCAAGTCAATTTTTATTTAAATGCATCCCTGGCGAAAATGGACTTTTAATGAATATAAAGTTTGAGTGTGAGTTTGTAGTTCGTGCCTTCACACTCACTCTCACTGTAATGGAGGATTGAGTACTATTCAGATTGATCCAGTTTTCTGATCATCCCGAACAGCATTCTGGAAATCTCCTCCAGAACATCCTCATACTTCAGAAATAATTCTTTGGAAATACTATCTGATTCATACAGATATTCCAGAATTGCGTCACATTCAAATGCACTACCCCTGGCAATTATAAGGAAATTCCTTTTGTCTTTTTTCGTAAATCGGGAAGTCCCTTCGGCAATGTTTAACATGATACTAAAGGAGGCTCTTCTGAACTGATCACAGGTTACTTTATCTGCATTACTCAGAACTAAAATACTTTTTGAGTCAAGGCAAAATGATTTTGCCTTTGAATAGACAATAAGTTTCTTAAAATCAAACATGACAAATGGTATTAGCGAGACAATACCAAATTTAAGAAGAAAGTGTGAGTTTGAGTGCGAGTGTGAAGAAAAAAGAGTGAGTTTGTAGTTCGTGCCTTCACACTCACTCTCACACTCACTCTTTTTTAAGCTCCCCAGGCTGGACTCGAACCAGCGACCC
>JBJKPH010000349.1:0-2275 GCA_046706585.1 Bacteroidales bacterium
TGAAAGCCGAACTTTTCTGGTTTATCCTGGGTCTTGTATTGTTTTTACTGGAACTGGTTATACCGGGTTTTGTAATAATATTTTTTGGTGTCGGGGCCTGGATAACAGCTTTAATCTGCCTGGTTGCCGATCCCGGTCTTAACCTTCAGATAATACTGTTCACAGTAACATCTGTCCTGGCGCTGGTTTTACTAAGGCGCCTGCTGAAGAACCGGTTCTTTAAAGGTGAAACAGCTTCGCCTGCAACACTTGAAGAGGAATTCATAGGTAAACAGGCTGTTGCCCTTACCGATATTAAAAAAGGGAGTAAAGGAAAGGTCGATTTCAAAGGGTCAAACTGGAGTGCCGAGGCTGAGGATGACATCAGTGAAGGTCAGACAGTAATCATTACAGGTAAAGAAAGTATCGTATTATATGTTAAACCAAAACAATAAACACCATGAATAACTATGACATGTCAACCGTATGGTTGGTCGGAATTATTTTTCTTGCATTCATCCTGATAGTATCTTCTATAAGGGTTATTCCACAGAGAAGTGCCTATATAGTGGAAAGGCTGGGGAAGTATAAAGGCACTCTTCTGGCCGGTTTCCAGTTCATAATACCGTTCGTTGATAAGATCAGGTACAAGCATACACTTAAGGAGCAGGCTATTGATGTCGCTTCACAGGTTTGTATCACCAAGGATAATATTGCCGTTGAAGTAGACGGGATATTATACCTTCAGGTAGTTGATCCCATGAAAGCATCATATGGAATTGACCATTACAGGTTTGCATCAATCCAGATTGCTCAGACAACGATGAGAAGTGTGATAGGCAAGCTGGAACTTGACAAGACCTTTGAAGAGAGAGATCTTATTAACACGTCAATTGTGGAGGCTGTAGACAAGGCCAGTGATCCGTGGGGGGTTAAGGTCACAAGGTATGAAGTAAAGAACATTACACCTCCGCAGAGCATAAAGGATGCCATGGAAAAACAGATGCGTGCTGAAAGGGAAAAGAGAGCAACCATAGCCGAATCTGAAGGAGAGAAACAGGCCAAGATCAACGTTGCCGAGGGTCATAAGCAGGAACTGATCAAACAATCGGAAGGTGAGATGCAGAAGAGGATCAACGAGGCAGCAGGACGGGCATCTGAAATAGAACAGGTTGCAAGTGCAACAGCAAAAGGACTTCGCTCAATAGCACATGCCATAGGTGAGGAAAACGGAATGAATGCTGTTAACCTGAGGATCGCTGAACAATACCTGACTGAGTTCGGTAAACTGGCGGGCGAGAACAATACCATGATATTACCAGGCAATCTAACTGATATTGCGGGCATTGTGGCAACGGCCACCAAGGTATTCGACACTTCGAAAGGATAATTCTGTAGGTCAGAAGAAAAAATGCCGCTTAAAGCGGCATTTTTTTTGCGTGTTCTGCTTCCACATCTTCAATAGTCTTTGGCTTCTGTTTGCCAAGAAGACTGTAACCGGTTTCGGTAATAAGGAAATTCTCCTCGTTCCTTATGCCACCAAAATTGCGAAAGCTGTTTACCTTGTCAAAATTGATAAAGTCGGCATTATGGCCAATGCTTTGCCAGTTGTCTATCAGTTCAGGAATAAAGTATATTCCGGGTTCAATGGTAAGAACAAATCCTGGCTCAAGCTTACGGCCGAGTCTCAGTGACTTTATACCGAACTGTGTCGGTTTAGGTTCTCCGGCCCATCCCACATATACTTCACCCAGGTCTTCCATATCATGCACATCCATTCCCATCATGTGTCCCAGTCCGCACGGAAAGAAAAGAGCATGTGCACCATTTTCCACAGCACTGTCGACATCTCCTTTCATAAGGCCCATATCCTTTAATCCTCTTACAATTACTCTGGCTGATTCAAGGTATACTTCCCTGAAAGGGATCCCCGGCTTAAGCATTGATATTGATGTATTATGGCTGTCGAGGGTGAGGTTGAAAATATCTCTTTGCAAAGGTGTAAAATGAGGATCGACCGGTACAGTACTTGACAGGTCGGCTCCATAGCCCGATTCCAGTTCGGCACCGGCATCAAGCAAAAACATCTGTCCGCTGCTGAGAGTATTACCATGGTAATGATTGTGAAGTGTTTGCCCGTTAATTGTTGCAATGATCGGGAAAGCTATTCTGCCACCACCCCTATCTGCAACTTCATTACGGGCAGCAGCAATTTCAGCCTCGGTTACACCGGGTTGAGCCATACGCAAGGATGTATCATGCATATCTACAGTTATATGGGATGGATACCTGATCT
>JBJKPH010000350.1:0-2892 GCA_046706585.1 Bacteroidales bacterium
GCTGATGTATCGATGGTTTATTTTAATCCACATGCTATCAGCCTGAAGCGGCTGAAGCCCCTCGATCCTGCATTGGTAGAAAAAGCCTTTGGTACAGGGTCTGTATCTGTCTTTGATGATTCCGAACGCCTGAGAAAGGCCCTGCTTGCAGAAAAAGGGAACAATAAGATCTTTCTGCTGATGAGTTCGGGTGATTTTAACGGGATGAATATATCCGGGGTTGCCGGTGAACTTACTGGTAAGTGATATTTATTACCCTTTGCAGTGCAACTTTTAATAACTAATTTTGTCACTCCTTATAACACTTAATAATTAATATAATGAAGAAGATCTTTATTCTATTCGTACTTCTGACAGCCCTTGCAATTAATTCCAATGCACAGGATTACAAGACCGCTCTCGGATTGAGGGCAGGATTTCCCTATGGCCTGACAGTTAAGCAGTTCCTTAATCAGACTAATGCTGTTGAAGGGATCCTTGCCAGTAGCTGGGGCGGATTTGTTGTTACCGGTCTGTACGAAAACGAGCACTGGACAGGTCAGTATCCCGGCCTGAACTGGTTCTGGGGTTTCGGCGCCCACCTTGGGTTCTGGGATAGCAATAAATATGTCACTACAGCAACTTCCTCAGCGATACTGGGTGCTGATTTTGCGATCGGGCTTGAATATACTTTTGATGAAATTCCACTTAACCTGTCACTTGACCTTATACCCAGTGTCAACCTGATCGGGTACCAGGGTTGGGGGGGAGTAAATGGAGGCCTTTCAATCAGATATGTCTTCTGATCGCTTGCTGCTAAGATCCAAATATATTCACAGTTACAGCCATATTTTTTCATCAAAGATTTGGCTAAATAAAAAAAAGATACTTTCTTTGCATCCGCATTTATAAATGCATTTTCAGCTCCGTTCGTCTAGCGGTTAGGACGCCAGGTTTTCATCCTGGTAGCAGGGGTTCGATTCCCCTACGGAGTACAACATATCCGGTAAATAACAGAAAAAAGAAAAATGGCTAATCACAAATCGGCATTAAAGAGGATCAGGCAATCTGAAGTAAGAAAAGAAAGCAACAGGTATTATGCTAAAACAATGCGTAATGCAGTAAAGAAACTTCGTGCAACTACAGCTAAGGAAGAAGCAGGTGAACTCCTGCCCAAAGTATCATCTATGCTTGATAAGCTTGCCAAGAAGAATGTAATTCACAAAAGCAAGGCTTCGAACCTGAAATCGTCGCTGGCCAAACATGTGAACAGTCTGTAGACTTTTTTTCAACATACACACTTCTAAGGGTGTCTCATAACCGGGGCACCCTTTTTAATTTGGCATGGGTAAGATTTACAACGGCGCCCCTGAAACGTTAGGGTCCGGATCCGGACCAGTAACCTCACCTGGTAATGTCGCAGATTCGGAGATCTGCGACTAACGGGGGGCAGGAGATCTGCTCCTCACTGTACTAAAATGTCCCTTCTGTTTGTCGTTCGCCGTTAGCCGTTTGCCGCAAGTCCCATTTTTTCCTATCTTGTAGTTGGAATAAAACTTCGCTGTATGAATCTCAGTATTAAAGAATGGACTGTTGAGGACCGTCCCCGTGAGAAAGTAATGTATAAAGGCATTATGAGTCTCAGTGATGCCGAGTTGCTGGCAATCCTTATCGGTTCGGGCAACAGCGGGATGTCGGCTGTCGACCTGGCCAGGGAAATACTCGGTATTGCCGGAAACAATCTGGTTAAGCTTGGCAAAATGGATATCCACGATTTCAAAAAACTCAAAGGCATTGGTCCGGCCAGGGCGGTTACCATTATGGCAGCTCTTGAACTAGGAAGGAGGAGGAAAAGTGCAGAGATCACGGAAGAAAAAAAGATACGGACGAGTAATGATGTCTATACACTTTTTCACCCGTTGCTCTCTGATCTCAGTCACGAAGAGTTCTGGATACTGTACCTCAACCGGTCGAACAGGATTATCAGCAGGATGAAAGTTAGCCAGGGTGGCATAAGCGGCACTATTACCGATATACGGATAATAATGAAGAAAGGGCTTGAACTGCTTGCCAGCTCGGTTATTATATGCCATAATCATCCGTCAGGCAACAGGGAACCAAGCGAGGCCGATATAAAGATCACAGGGAAAATAAAAGATGCAACTGCATTCTTTGATATCTCTCTCCTCGACCATCTTATCGTTACAGATAACGGGTATTACAGTTTTGCCGACGAAGGTAAGCTCTGACCCACTCCCCCTTCGAAGGGGGTCAGGGGGATGTCCGCTCCCCCTTCGAAGGGGGAAAGTCCCGGGAATCCGGGACAGGGGGATGTTTAACCTTTTTAAATTCTAAACCCATGTCCAAAAATCCTATTATCCCATACAACCGAAATCTTCAACATCTTGCACGTATCTTAAGAAAGAACAGCACATTTGCTGAAATACTCCTATGGATCGAAATTAAAAACAGAAACTTAGGTGTTGAATTCCACCGACAGGTTCCGATTGGTAATTTTATAATTGATTTCTATTGCCATGAGATCTTACTTGCCATTGAGGTTGATGGGGCAAGTCATGACAACAAATATGATAAGGATGTTGCCAGGGATAAATTCCTGGAATCATTTGGAATAGTAGTATTAAGAATTGAGGATTTCGAAGTAAAGAAAAATATGAATAATGTTTTGAGGATTATAGAGAAGGAAATTGAAAGAATCAGGGAAAAACATCCCCCTGGCCCCCTTCAAAGGGGGAACTATTGACATCCCCCTGGCCCCATTGACTCCCTGTGGTCTTCGACGAGTACGCTGTCCAGAGAACTCGCAGATTCGGTAATCTGCGACAACGTGGGGGGGGAAACCTTCGAAGGGGGAACTTCAAGGAATATGAAAAATATTCGTTATTTTTATAC
>JBJKPH010000351.1:0-2744 GCA_046706585.1 Bacteroidales bacterium
GGGGTAAACGACGATTATCAGAGCGATCAGAGGTACAGCCTGAACACAACAAGTATCTCAGGTGGTGTGGGACTATCATTAACTCCACTGATCGATGTCAATGCCGGTGCAATTTTTACATCTTATAAGCCGGGTACAAAGAACTTCGGTGCATACACCGAGACTTATGATACTGACACATTTGTAATTGGTTTGGGTGTTGATCTTCATTTCTAAAGATGCTAATTGATGCGAATTTTGGCGAATTGATGCGAAGGTTCGTGAAAGAATAATAACGAGGCTGTCTTTAAAGGCAGCCTTTTTTTTATCAACTGACCGGGTCAGATATCAAAACCTATAATCCTGAGGTTCGCTATTACAAGATCTTTTCTGGGGATAGCTGAGGATCTGATCTCTTCCAGTAACTCTTTCACCCTGTCATCCCTGCCCAGACGGTCGTTTAAGATCACCAGGTTGTGGTATACCGATCCAAGCAATGCATGGTTCAGTGGCTTAAGTTGTACCAAAAGTTTATCAAAAATATCAATTGCATCCTCGTTATCGCCATTCTCAAAGGCCATGAACCCACTGTTAAATTTTCTGTTTATGCCGGCATCTGTTGTAACACCATATACTGCAAGGCAGTTATCACCGCAATCCTCTATTATATCAAACCATATTGTGCCTTCAGGTACCGGCTCAAACCTGATTGTGAAGTATACCTTCTCACCGGTTGCCCTGAACCTGTATGTTTCGGGACATTCGGGCAGACCTGTGACTGACACCATCCGTGCCTTCATGCCTTTGTCTGTAAGAATATAGGTTTTCCTGTCAAGACAAAAATATCCACCCTCGATCCTGTTCTCAAGGCTTGCTTTAACAATAGTTGCCTCAGCAGTAAGGTCGGTCTCAATTATCTCAAGGGTTTCAGGCGACTTAAGTGAATAATTTGGCATGGGGACTACCTGTCCCTTTATTGAAATAACATCTGACAGCATTATCAGGACAAACAGAAATAGCTTAATATTAACAAACCGGCATCTTTTCATTAGACAAGCGATTTTCTTCTTTTACACAAATATGATGCAAAAAAAAGTAGGGAAAAAATTAAAATTTCCTATTTTCACCGCTTAAATTTTAACAGGATATTTTATGAACAGTACCACAATAACCGGTTCGATTATCGTAACCTTTGCACTGGCATCATACCTGACAGCAATTATTACCGAACAAAAAAGGAAGAGACTTGTCCGCAGGGTCCTAATATTTATAACTGCCGGCCTTACACTTGATATCTCTGCAACAGCCTGCATGATAATAGGGTCACAGAACTCTCCTTTTACCCTTCATGGCTTTATCGGCTATTCAGCATTGCTCATTATGGTCACGGAAACATTTCAACTCTGGAGGCTCTTCAAAAAGGAAGGACTCGATTGCGAAGTGCCTCACAGACTTCATATCTATTCAAGAATCGCCATTATATGGTGGGTGCTTGCCTATATTACCGGGAGTATGATAGCCATGATGGGGTAGGTCGCTTAACTTTCATATCCATAGTTATTTAACAATGGCTTCGCTTCCGTTGGGAAGCTTAAAATATGTTATTCAGCATATTTATTTCTGTTTTTAACATATATTCCGGCTATTTTTTAATCTTTGTGTAATCTGTCGAAAGATTATAATACTGGAAATAAAACCGAAAAACCATTAACAGCTATGATTAGAAAATTAGTTTCACTTCTTGCTATTACTGCTGTCATATCAGCATGTGGAAACAGTGGTAACAAAGGAACCTCAGATGGCGAGGCTGCCTCAATGGGTGTAACAGAGGTCAGTTTTACGGCTCTAACGGAGAATCCTGATCAGTTCCTGGATAAGGATATATCCCTTTCAGGGAAAGTTGTTCATGTTTGTCCGCATACAGGTAAAAAGATGTTCATCGTGGGTGATGATCCTGATCTGCGGCTATATATTACTGCCGGAGAAGAGGTACCTCAGTTTCCGCAGGACCTTCTCGGGAATGAGATAACTGTCGAAGGTCACCTCAGGAGACTGGCTGCAGGTGAACAGGCGATGGGCGAAGGTGAAGGAATGATGGGTCAGGGAGAAGGAATGATGACCGAAGAAGGTGAAGATATGGCTGAAGGTGAAGTGTGTGAGACAGAGGCAGCTGTTGCTGCCCAGCCCGTTCTTGCTGACCTGGTGCTTGAATATAAAAGTCACTCGCTGAAATAATCTTACTTTGGAATAGTTACCGGGAAGGTCAGGTGATCCTGACCTTCTTTTTAATTTTTGATTTATCATGAAACTTGGTAAACTGAACAGGGTAACACATCGCGACATTGGTTACCTTATTGCCGGACTGACACTGATCTATGCTATATCAGGATTGGCCCTGAACCATAAGCATAACTGGAATCCGAATTATATTGTTAATCATACTGCGTTCACTACTGAAACGAAGATTACCCGTGAAAACATCAGCGAAGAGACCCTGTTGGATATACTTGACCAGATAGGAGAGAAGGATAATTACAAGACTTATTACTTTCCCAGCGGTAATAATCTTACAATCTTTCTTGATGGTGGATCGGTAAGGATCAATGTTCTGACAGGAGAGGGATTCGTGGAGCGACTGACCAAAAGACCGCTTTTCTTCCAGGTGAATTTTCTTCATTACAATCCCGGCAAATGGTGGAAATATTTCAGTGATATCTACTGTGTGTCGCTTATACTTGTAACGATCACAGGACTCTTTATTGCAA
>JBJKPH010000352.1:0-1707 GCA_046706585.1 Bacteroidales bacterium
CATTAATAGGGCCGGAATAAATATACTTCATACCAAAAACCCTGATATATGTGTCGGTCCGTTCTTCATCAGGATTGATAATATTGAAGATACCATTGTTTCCGATTGGAGTTGTAATCTCGAACAGAGTCTTGTTGTCTTTGAACTTTACAATCATGGATGAGGGCATGAGCTCTTCGGGTAAGGTGCCGACCCTGCCATTATATATAATGTTGTAATGTATCTCTCCCTCCCTGAAATTCTTTACTTCAGACTTCTTGCAGCCCTGCATGGAAAATAATACTGAAACGGATAGGATTAATACTATTCTGCTCTTCACCCAGTATGAGTATAAATGGTTCTTCACAAGATGTAAATGTAATAAATATTTTTATGAAGTTACTATCAATTGAATTTCATATTTAAAATTATAAATTTGTTGTTCCCAGTTACTGTCACAAGATCAAATCTGGTCAATAACAGATTTATCAGGGTCTTGTATCTGGACTGAGAAAAGTTATGGAAAGTTGCATATAATTAAAATATCCGATGAGTAAACTTGCTGTTCTTGCCCTTGGGGGCAATGCACTTCTGCGTGGTGACCAGGTTGGTACTATTGAGGAACAGGAGCAGAACACTACAGATACACTTGAAAATCTGGTCTATCTTATCAAAGAGGATTACAACATTGTAATTACTCATGGAAATGGTCCCCAGGTGGGAAATGTGCTGATGCGAAATGATGCGGGTGAACAGATGTATAATATTGCACAGATGCCTGTTGATATATGTGTGGCAGATACGCAGGGTGGTATCGGCTATATGATAGAAAGAATGTTCAGGAATGTTCTGTTGAAGCATGGAATAGAAAAGAATGTGATCTGCATTGTGACACAGGTTGTTGTCGATAAGGATGACCCTGCATTCGGGGACCCTCAGAAAAGAATCGGAAAGATCTATACCGAAGAGCAGGCCAGAGCACTGGAAGAATCAAAGAAATGGAAATTCAGGGAAGAGGTTAAGGTTGAAGGAGGTTTCAGGAGGGTAGTACCATCACCCGAACCTGTCGAAATAATGAATAGGGATATTATTGGAAAACTGGCGCGCGATGGTAACATAGTTATCGCTGCCGGAGGTGGTGGTGTGCCGGTCTATTATGATGAAAACAGGAATGTCAGGCCTGCTGAGGCGGTAATAGACAAGGATATGGCATCATCACTTCTTGCATCCGATATCGGAGCCGATGAATTCTATATTCTTACAGATGTTCCGTATGTATATATTAATTTCAGGAAACCTGACCAGGAGGTAAAAGAATTCCTCGATCATGCCGATGCAAGAAGGTACCTGGCCGAGGGACAGTTCACCAGGGGAAGTATGGCTCCCAAAATGGAAGCCTGTCTGAGATTTGTTGAGAAAGGAGGACTGAAAAGCGTTATTACAGAGGCTTTTAAGCTTGAGGATAGAAAATACGGGACCAAGATAACGATGAAATACGAGGATTGATTGGAGCACGGAGTAACGAATATCGAATATCGAATATCGAATAAAGAGATTAGAGCATAACAAATAAATCTGAATAAATGGCTTATAATTTAAAAAACAGGAGTTTTCTTAAGCTCCTTGATTTCTCACCGAAGGAGATAAAATTCCTTCTTGACCTTTCGATGGATCTTAAAAAGGCCAAATATGCCGTTATTGAACAACCCAGGCTTAAAGGCAAGAATA
>JBJKPH010000353.1:0-7039 GCA_046706585.1 Bacteroidales bacterium
ATGTGGATAAATGACGGGTATTTAAATAACTGATAATGAAAAGTAAGATATTACCGGTTTTGATAGTATTGGGAATATTCATATTCGCCGGTTCATGCTATTACGATAACATGGAATCATTATACCCGTCCACCGGTACAGGCTGTGATACAGTATCCGTTACTTTTGATGCCGATATATATCCTCTTCTTAACAATAGCTGCTTATCATGTCATTCAAACAACACAGCACCCTCTTTTGGAAATAATATTGCCCTGGAGAACTACTCAGATGTTGTCTCAAGGTCTGATCAGGTGCTGGGCTCTGTCAGGCATACCAGCGGCTATTCCCCAATGCCAAAGAATGGTGGAATGGTGAGCAGTTGCTTCATCCTTAAACTAGAGACATGGATTAACAGAGGAATGCCCCGAAACTGATAATTTTATTTTAGAGATGCATAGAGTACTCATTTTCATTCTCCTTTCAGGTATTACCTTCACAACTGTTGCACAGGAAGACCTGATGAACCTTCTGGATCAGAACAATGAAGAGACAACTGATTATGTTTCAGCGACATTCAAGTCGACAAGAGTAATGAACGGGCATTCCATCGAACGAATGCCTGAAGGTCAGCTTGATTTCAGGATCTCACACAGGTTCGGTAAACTGAACCAGGGCTTATATGACTTTTTCGGCCTTGACCAGTCAAGTATCCATTTCAGCTTCGAGTACGGTATTTTCGACTGGCTGATGGTTGGTGCAGGCAGAAGCTCATATGAGAAAACATATGACGGTTTTATAAAGCTGAGTCTTTTACGGCAATCAACGGGGGCGAAGAACATGCCGGTTTCACTTTCACTGTTATCATCAATGGCAACAACATCCGTGAGATGGCCTGATCCTGAGCAGGTGAATTATTTCTCGTCACGTCTGTCATATGTGTACCAGGTTTTGGTGGGACGTAAATTCGGTACAAGGTTTTCAGCTCAACTGTCACCTTCATTTGTGCACAGGAACATGGTTGCCACAGTGCTCGATCCTAACGATATTTATGCTCTTGGAGCGGGAGCAAGGATAAAACTGACAAACAGGATAAGCCTGAATGCCGAATACTATTACCTGGTGAGACCGGTAAACGATTATGCCAGTACACACGTATATAATCCTCTTTCACTTGGATTTGATATCGAAACAGGTGGGCATGTGTTCCAGCTGATATTTACAAACTCAATATCAATGATAGAAAAAGGGTTTATCGGCGAAACAACAGGAGACTGGCTGAAAGGGGATATCCATTTCGGGTTTAATATATCCAGAGTATTTACCATTAAGAAGTGATTTGCGGAACAAATACTCATAGTTTGTTGTTTATAGGTAGTTATTCACTTTATAAATACAACCAACATGAAAAAATTTGTTCTGATCCATGTGCTGGCATTAATATTGATTAATGCAAATGCTCAGAAATATATTACCAGAAATGGCCATATAGGATTCTTCTCCCATACTATAATAGAGGATATCAAGGCTGATAATAACGAAGTTGCAAGTATTCTGGACACCTCCTCAGGCGGACTGGTTTTTCAGGTTGCTATGAAATCCTTTCATTTCGAAAAATCATTGATGGAGGAACATTTCAATGAAAACTATGTTGAATCGGACAAATTTCCCAAATCAACCTTTAATGGGAAGATTACCAACCTTTCGGATGTTGATTTCAGCAAGCCGGGGAAATACAATGTAAAGGTCGAGGGTGATATGGTGATACATGGTGTATCCAGAAAGGTTTCAGCAGATGGTACTATTGAAGTGTTATCATCAAATATTAATGCTGAATCACTGTTCCTTCTTAATCCTGAGGACTACGGCATATCAATTCCCGGAATCGTCCGCGATAAAATTGCAAATAACCTTGAAATAACGGTTAAGATGAATTATTCCGCTATGTAGCTCATTTATTGAATGTTCACCCCGTTGTTAGTCAGAGTAGCCTCATAAAGCGAGGCAAAGGCGCTGTTGATATATATTGATGCCGGTATTATTCCTATTATCAGCATTACCAGACCAAGCAGTACAATAAAGAATGATACAACAGCCATAAAAAAGATTGTCCATCCATGGCCTTTGGTCATTCTCCAGCTTTCCTCGATCGATTCGATAGCAGACATTTTCTTATCCATGACAAGATATTTTACGAATACCAGTCTGCAGGATAGTATTATCCCGGGTATTAGCAGAAATACCATTCCAAGAAAGACTATTCCGAATTTCAGGAGGGATGACAACAGAATGTCAATGTAGTTCTCCCTGAATCCCCTGACAAGGTTGGTGAAATCAGCTTTTTCGCCTCTGACTGCCTTTACGAACATCAGGGTGCTACCGTAGTCAAAAACCGAGATCACCAGAAATCCGTAGGTCATGGCAAAGATCACAAAAGCGCCACCAGCAAAGATCTGCCTGATCGTATCCATATCCGTTTTCATAATCAATATCTGGATCACAGACCGTCCGATTTGAACCGGAGCCTGGACAAATCCGACAACGAGCACCACTGCCAGCAGGGGCAGGAAACTATTTGACAATACTCTGATGCCGTTTTCAAAACTACTTCCAAAAGTTGGCATCAGTTTGTTAGCAGATGTATTTTCCATTTGTACATGATTTTATTGATTAACATTCTTTTCAATCCTGATCCAAAATTAAGCATGAGATATAAAGCAGGTGTAAAACTAAAGTCCCTATTTCCAAAAACAATACTAAAGTTGCAGGACCAGAATATACATCTCCTTATCTTTGTATCTGAAACTAAATATCTTTATCACAGATGATCTATTACCTGGCTGCAGTAATTTTCATTATTTGTGCCGCCCTGGCTGCTGCAGGGATCATTACTGCCCTGAATCTTAAGCGCATGTATGATACAGGCTTCTTTACTTCAATGATCTTCTACCAGGTATTCATTTTTATTTTCGGGTTCTATGGTATTTGGGGGCAATTAATGATACGGAGCTATCTGGAAGGATACCTTGAGCCTGTACTTTTTGAAAAGATATCGAATATATCGCTGCTTTCGTCGTATCCGTTTATTATACTTTCATGGCTGATCATGCTTGTCATGACAGGGGAGGCGTTCTCATTCAGGTTTAATGGTATTTTCAAGGTGATATTTGTTGTTTTGAATGTTGCGATACTGGTGTTGCTCGGTATGATAATCAATCTGCATCCCGGGACCGATATCTTTACGGTTATTAGGTACCTTTATATAATACAAACAATAATATATATCTCTGTTACAGGGATTGTTATGATAATGTTTCCAGGCAAAAACTCTGTATTTACGCGATCAAGTTCGGTCAGACTAGGGTCCTGGATACTTATACTGATGATACTTCAGCTTGTCGGGGCATTTTTCCTTCAGTTGAATTCTGTTACTCCTTATTTATTTATACTGACATTCTTTCTCCATGCTGCCTCTTTACCGGTATATATCAGGTACAGGGCCGATTTCTCTCCTGTGATACTGAAGTCAGGTGAAGGAATATCATTTGATGCATTTTGCATTAAATTCGAAATCTCACGTCGCGAAGAGGACATTATACGCGAAATTTGCAACGGTCTTTCCAATCAGGAAATAGCCGATAAGTTATTTATCAGCATTAAGACCGTTAAAGGACACCTGTACAGAATATATATGAAGACAAATCTCAGGAGCAGGACTCAGCTAATTACACTGGTAAACAGCTTTACCTGAATATCCTTTTACTTTAACCTTTTTTGTTTCTCTTCTTCATCAGGTAATCCCTTGTATTCATAAAAATATAATGAAGAACAGATCAATAATGCACATCAGTAACATAGCTGCCCGTTATTAACTTATTGGAGTGAAAAATGTTGATAATTAATTTTACCGGTTTCCGGCTAATTAACATATATGGCGTAATATAGCATATTAATTACGATTTAATAATCAAATTACCACTATGAGCCTAAGCACATTCTTTTCAGGACTGGTCCCAAAGGAAAAGAAGTTCTTTCCCATGTTCGAACAGATCGCCGACCAGGTATTATCTGCAGCGAAAATCCTGGAACAGATTTTTGATGAAAGTGATCCGGCAAAAGAACTGAGCCAGTTCAGCAGGATAAAGGAGATGGAACACAATGCCGACGATGTCGTGCAGGACCTCTTCGAACAGCTCGATGCGACTTTTATTACTCCATTCGACCGTGAAGACATACATCTTCTTACATCCAGTCTCGACACGGTACTCGATATGATAAATTCGATAGCGCACCGGATGCATATGTACCAGCCAAAGACGGTCCCTGATGAGTGCAAACAGATAAGCAGTATGATAGTAAAGGGTTGCGGGCATATACTGGAGGCTGTCAGTGAACTCAAAACAATGAAGAAATCCGGCAAGATACTTAAGATAGTGAGAAAGATATCAAAGATCGAGACCGAGTCAGATGAAGTCTACCACATGGGAATATCCAACCTGTTCAAGAAAGAAAAAGATGCGATTGAGCTTATCAAGAAGAAGGAAATAATTGAGACACTGGAACGGACATGTGATAAGATGGAGGATGTTTCTGATGTCCTGAAGACGATAATATTAAAAAATGCATAAAATAATATCATGCTGACTATAGTTATTATAACGATCGTCATTGCCCTGATGTTCAACTTTCTTAATGGAATGAATGATGCAGCAAACTCAATTGCTACTGTTGTTTCTACCAAGGTACTGTCACCAATTCTCGCTGTAATATGGGCTGCAGGGTTCAACTTTCTGGCACTGTTCTTCTTTGGAGCACATGTTGCAACGACCATAGGAAAGGGAATTGTTCATCCTGAAATAGTGAATGAGTATATTGTGCTTGGCGGATTGCTGGGATCGGTTGTATGGGTATTTACCTGTACAAGATTCGGACTTCCGATAAGTGCTTCTCATGCTCTGATTGGAGGTTTGATAGGGCCTGCCTTACTTGCAGGTGGCCCGGAAGTGATAATCTCTTCTGGACTGCATAAGGTGCTTCTGTTTATTGTTCTGTCGCCATTGATAGGGATTATCCTCGGATATTTCCTGATGGTCTTTACTTATATAATCTTCCGTAAAAGGACGCCCCGCAAAGTCGATAAGTTATTCAGGATCCTTCAGTTATTCTCCTCTGCAGTGTTCAGTCTTGGCCATGGTTCTAACGATGCCCAGAAAACAATGGGGATCATTGCAGTGCTGCTTTTTAGCACCGGTCTGACAGGTCCTGAATTTTATGTACCGTTCTGGGTAATAATAGCCAATTATGCTACAATGTCGCTTGGAACATTATTGGGAGGATGGCGGGTTATCAGAACGCTGGGAGTAGGTCTTACAACCCTTAAGCCAGTACATGGTTTCTGTGCCGAAACAGCCGGGGCAATTACAATAATCGGGAGCACTCTGGCAGGTATACCTGTAAGTACCACCCACACTATCACCGGTTCGATAATCGGGGTGGGAATGACTAAACGCCTGACTGCCGTAAGATGGGGAGTGGCAGGGAATATAGTGGTTGCCTGGGTACTTACAATCCCCGGAACAGTTATCCTTGGCGGATTCTTTTATTATATCCTGGCAAAGATATTTGGTGTCTGAGTGCGGCCGGAGAACGGAGATGTAAGATCACCATTCCCTGCCAGGCAGGCACTATTCAGAATAATATATTATTTTGTATATTATACCACTATTATATGGCAGGTGTAACAAATATCTAATACTATGAAAAACAGCATGTTGATGATTGCCGGTTTCTTGCTCGCATTATTGGTTTTTGCCTGCAGTAAGAAGGAGGAAAAGTCAGAGAGGTTTCTTAACCTTACAGGCAATGTATGGACTACCGACAGCCTGCTGGCCAATGGTATTGAAGCAGGCGGACCCGGGCAGATACTTGAGAAATTTTCAGGAGATGCTGAATTTAACGAGGATGGTACAGGCTATTTCGGAGAGTATTCCGGATCTTGGTAATTTTCAAATAATGAGACACTGATAACGATAATGTCAGATTCATTGCCTCTGCCTCTGGCTTCAGATATTGTTGAACTTACAGACACATCGTTTAAGATCACCACTAGTTTTCCTCTGCAGGATGATCCCCAAAATCCCCTTGCAATAAGGATAGCTTTCAGGGCAAAATAGCTGGATGTAATGCGTAACATCTTGATAACATGGCTTATAACCGTCTTGTTGTCTTGCTTTACAGAAGCAACAGGTCAGCAGATAAAGGGCGTAGTTACAGATGCCGGATCAGGGACAACGCTTCCTGGTGTCCATGTACTTTACGGTCAGGGCAGGGGCACTGTTACAGGTGCTGACGGGAGGTTCAGCTTCACCACTGATACAGGTATCGTGAAGATAACATTCAGGTTCGTGGGCTACAGGAATTTTTACTTCACAGTCAACCTGCATGAAAAAGAGACGTTTGAGTTGAATGTTGAACTGGTGCAGGCAGTTAACGAGATAGATGAGATAGTGGTAAGTCCTGGAAGGGCGGAAGAGAAAGTATCCGGATCGACTGTCTCGATGAATATTATCAAACCCTACACCTTCAATTCAAACCACATTATGAATGCTGATGAGATAATTGACAGGTCATCAGGTATAGAGGTGATTGACGGTCAGGCTTCCATTCGTGGTGGCAGCGGCTACAGCTACGGGGCAGGGAGCAGGGTGCTGGTTCTTATTGACGGCTTGCCGGCACTAGCTGCTGATGCAGGGAATATCAGGTGGCAATCCCTGCCACTTGAAAATATATCACAGATAGAGGTAATTAAAGGTGCTTCATCTGTGCTGTACGGTTCATCAGCACTTAACGGTGTAATAAATATACGCACTGCTGAGCCCGACACTGTGCCTGAGTCTTCATTCTCAATGACGGGTGGTATATACGATTCGCCGGCACGCAAAGAATGGAAATGGTGGGACAGCCCCCGTCTGTTCGGCAATCTTACCTTCTCGCACAGGTCTGTTGCCGGTAATAACGGAATAAGCCTGGGAGGAAGGTATTTTAACGATCAGGGGTACAG
>JBJKPH010000354.1:0-5420 GCA_046706585.1 Bacteroidales bacterium
GGTTGATATTGCCTGGATAAGTTCATATTCAAGGCCTTCGATCGAATGCAGAAGGTTTTGTTCAGGAGGGAGAGCAGGATTGTTTTTAAGAAAATTAACCGGCATTTCTATACCGTTATAATTTACAATCATGCCAGGAAAGATCATTTTTTCGGTCTGTCCTCCTTCGCTATCCTCATCAACGATTTTCACAGGGTTGAGCCCTTTATTGATCAGATCGGTCTGGTACCTGTTCCTGGCTTCATCGCTCTCAGCATCACCCGGGTTAATAAAGAGGTAATCGACCTTTCTGCCCGACTGGTGCCTGAACTCATCAAGCATGGCTTCCACCGATCTCTTTAATCGTTTAAAACCTATCGGAATATCACCATCAAGGAACACCTGTATATAAACATCTCCCTTTAGCGAACCGAGGACCTCCCTGGCCGGTTCTGAAAGTGTATGCCTCTTATCGGATGTAAGGTCAACCCTGAATCTGATCATTGATCCTATCAATGAAATTATCAGCAAGCCAACAATAATTGTCAGGTATCTTACAATATCCCTTGTTCTTTTTTCACTCATTGTCAGTCGTAATTATCGTTTGGTCCTCCATGTCCTTGACAGGAGAACCAGTCTGGCACCTTCTGTAAAGATTGCAATAACAACAACAAAGTAGAGCATATCACTCAGGTCGATCACTCCCCTGCTCATTGATCTGTAATGTTCGTTTATCCCGAGTTTGATCACCACATCATCTATTCCTTTCAAGCCCGGCAACATTGCAAATGAGTCAAATCCAATAAAAGCAACAACACCAAGGAGCAATGCCAGTATAAAAGCAACAACCTGGTTATCTGAGAGTGATGATGAGAAGATCCCGATTGCGGAATATACCGAAGCCAGGAAAAACAATCCGATATATGATCCCATTATACCCCCGCTGTCGAGATTACCAGGTGTTTCACCAAGTATATATACGGTAATATAATAAATACATGTGGGCAACAGGGCCATCAGTACCAGCGTTACCGCTGCAAAGTATTTGCCATATACAACCTGGGTCTCAGACAATGGACGCGAAAGCAGCAGTTCGAGAGTCCCCGAACGCTTTTCTTCGGCAACCATTTTCATCGTTACTGCCGGAACCAGAAAGAGAAATACCCATGGGGAGATCATAAACAGAGTATCGAGCCCGGCATACCCGCTGTCCAGAATATTCCATTCCCCGGGCAGTATCCACATAAACAGCCCGTTTATCAGAAAATAAACTATCAGAACTATATATCCTGTAAGGCTGTTAAAAAAACTTCCTATCTCCCTTCGGTATATTGCGAACATTCAATCTGCGGTTTTTATCGTTCAAATATACTTTAAAATGATCGAATCTCCTTTTCGGGGATCCTTGCTACTCCGATATCCATTATCTTCACACCGGTATAATAATATTTTATTATCTGTTCATGGTTAAAACCCCTGAGCGACATAGCCATGGCGCCTTCCTGGCACAATCCTACTCCATGCCCGTAACCTCTTCCTGAAAGAATAACACTGTCACCTTCGACCACAACCGAAAAGAAGGTCGATCTCAACCCCAGGTCATTTCTTATTTCATCAAGAGGGTAGCTGAAACTGCCGGCAGTGTAATTTATTTTCCTGCTGTTCTGTATAAAGTTAAAAGATACCGGCTGAACATTCTTATCCATTCCTTTTTCTTCAAGGTAATCTTTCCATTTGTCAAACGGAATGCTCTTCCTCCATGTGGCATTTGCCGAGTAAAGACAATAAGGATCAGCCACGCTTCGCAGGTATGGAAGTTCGTTAAGCCAGACATACTCCGACGGGGATGTCTCACCTCCACAGTTTGAATGGAAAGGAGTAAGTATAAGCAGGCTGTCGTTACCGGTAACCACCAGTCCTGCTGTCTGTTTCACAGCTTCTTCAATAGCTGGTGTAATACATATTCCCTTGTAAACCTGACAATGGACATCATCGCACAGGTTATAGCCATCGTCAGCATGTTTGTCCATATGCAGGTAGGCATAGGTTCTGATAATTATTGCCTGGGTCATAAAATATTCTGCCTCTCCCCGGTATCCGCCTTCCGCCTGCACCACAGCAGCGATATAATCTTCCATTTCAAGGTTATTGATCATTATGATGGTACCCAGGTCTGAAGAACATTTCAGCGATCCCGGGTACTCAGCCTGTGCATCCTTCATTCCCGGGATCCTGAGACTGAATGTTGATGAGGTATCAGCCTCTGAAAACAGCAGAGAGGAAACAGAGAATCCGGGGTTATTCCGGGTTGTAACATTAAGCTCATTTCCCTTTCTGGAAATAAATATCATCTCACCGGCACTGCAATGCATTCGTGTATTACCGTCTGCCACCATATCGTAAGCTCCTTTCCTGACACTTACAATAACGGCATCCGTCATTTTTCCGTACATCAGTCGTATATTTACCCCGGAATAAGCAACCACCGGGATCCAGGCCATCAGGAAGAAAAGTATGCCACTCTTTTTAGTTAACATTATTGACCATTAGTAATGTCTGATATATATCAATCGCTATCTGCGCCGATGCCCCATCTCCTTTGAGCACACTATTTAGCTTACGGTAATCACTGCTCATAACCTCACGTTTCCATCCTCCGGGCAAAAGTGAATTAACCTCGCTGCTCAACTCCATGGCAGTAAGGTTATTCTGGATAAGTTCCCTGACTACTTCCCTGTCCATTACAAGGTTTACCAGTGAAATAAATCTTGTTTTAATAAACCTCCTGGCAATCTGGTAATTGATCCATGATGTGCGGTAACATACTACCTGCGGAACACCGGCCAGCGCTGTCTCGAGAGTTGCCGTTCCTGAAGTGACTACAGCCACCTCTGCTTTACGAAGCAACGAATATGTCTTATTGAAGACCACTTTTATCATCCTGTCTCCAATGATCTTTTCATATAGTGCAACCGGTACCGAAGGTGCACCGGCAACCACAAAGCAGTAATCGGAGTAATAGTCAGCCAGCCCGAGCATAACAGGAAGTATTTTTTTTATCTCCTGTTTCCGGCTACCCGGCAGGAGAGCAATTACCGGCTTATCACCCAGTCCGTTTTCCTTCGCGAATCTGTCCTTATCGTCGGCTGATGCCATCCCCTCCTTCACAGATTCTACAAGTGGGTTTCCGAAATAGAGGACCCTGTAGTCGTGCTCACGGTAAAAATCAACTTCAAAGGGAAAGATAACGTACATCCTGTCGATATAATCCTTTATCTTCTTCACCCTTGACCCTTTCCATGCCCACACTTTCGGAGAAATATAGTAATAGCTTCTGATACTCCGGCTTTTCAGGAATTCTGCGATTCTGAGATTAAATCCCGGGTAGTCGATCATCACAACCACATCGGGTCTGAATTCCAATATCTGCTTCCTGCACTTCCTGAAATTCATCATTATCAACGGCAATCTGATAAGCACTTCCCAGAATCCCATTATGTTCAGTTCCCTGTAATGCTTTAGCAGCCTGGCACCCTTTGCTTCCATCAGGTCACCACCCCAGCAGGCTATCTCTGCTTTCGGATCACTTCGCATAAGCTGCCTCACAAGGTTTGAACCGTGAAGGTCGCCGGAAGCTTCGCCTGCAATAAGAAAGTACTTCATTTCATTATAACATTTTTATCAGGAAAGTGGTCAGGGCCCATATAATCGTTATCCCCAGCACACCCCGTGAACTGTTCAGCTTATCGAACCTGTTAAACAGAAGAAAAGCAAAAACATTCGGAAACACACACAGGCTAATAAAATGCGTGACAATATTTGCATCGGCGATCCTTGACAGATAGGCTTCGAAAGACATTTCCCCGGATGAAACAAAATAGACTATCACGAACACCACAGGAGGAAGAAGCAGTCCTGTAACAAATCCTGTCAGGAACCTGTTATTTATCGGTTCCTTCTTCATTCGCCAAACCGGCTTTTAAGTTCAGGTAAATAATTATGGGCTGTCATATCTACCGTTACCGGTACTATGGAAACATAATTGTTCTTTATAGCCCATTCATCAGTATCGGTTGCTTCAGGTTCGTGATTAATAAAAATCCCGGTAAGCCAGTAATAGGTCTTTCCCATGGGATCTTTCCTTTTTTCGAATTCTTCTTTCCAGTTGCCTCTTGCCTGTCTGCACACCTTTATGCCCCTTATATCTTCCTCATTACATCTTGGAATATTCACATTCAGGCAGATCCCGCGTGGAAGCGATCGTTCGGTAAGTATCGACATCACATTCCTGATATATTTCTTTGCAACTTTGAAATCGGCACTTCCGGAAAAGTCATCAAGTGAAAAACCGACCGAATCGATCCCGTACAGGCAACCCTCAATAGCTGCAGCCATCGTACCTGAATATATAACGCTTACCGATGCATTTGCCCCATGGTTAATACCAGACACAACCCAGTCGGGCATCCTTACCAGGAGTTGGTTTATTGCTATTTTAATACTATCAGCCGGTGTACCACTGCAGGCATATACCATCCGCCGTTCGTTTTCTTCAAGTAGCTTCACCCTCAGGGGCATTTTTACGGTAAGCGCCTGTGACATACCCGACCGGCTGTCCATACTCGAGATTACGACCACTTTTCCAAACTCCTCCATAACCTCCGAAAGCGCTTTCAAGCCTCCGGCATACAACCCGTCGTCATTTGTCAGCAATATCAGCCTGTCATTATTCTCTACTTTCATTATGGCTACTTTTTTGCGGTACCTTTGTACCCTTAGTCCCGTATCTTCAAGGGCATAATCATACAAAGATAGCTAAATCCCCCATAGCTGAATAAAGTAATTGATCTGCTGAAAACTTTTTTCAAAAATCCTTACTTTTGCCACAGTTAATAACATATACATTTATTTCATTATGAAGATCTCCTATAACTGGCTTAAGCAATACCTTGACACTTTACCTGGTCCGGATGAACTGGCCGACATTCTCACCGGCACCGGGCTCGAGGTTGAAGGTGTTGAGTACTGGGAATCAGTTGAAGGCGGACTTGAAGGTGTTGTAATAGGGGAAGTTGTTGAATGCTGCAAGCACCCGAATGCCGATACACTTAGTCTGACAAAAGTTGATATCGGCACGGGCGAATTGCTGAGTATAGTGTGCGGGGCACCAAATGTACAGGCAGGACAGAAAGTTCCTGTAGCAACTGTAGGAACGGTATTGAAGCACAAGGGAGAAGATTTTGTGATCAAGAGAGCAAAGATACGCGGAGAAGCATCGGAAGGCATGATTTGTGCCGAAGATGAACTGGGGTTAGGCGATGATCATGAAGGGATCATCGTGCTTCCTCCCGATACCAGAACAGGTATGAAAGGGGCCGATTACTTCGGGATTGAAAAGGATGTGATCTTCGAAATAGGACTTACACCCAACAGGATAGACA
>JBJKPH010000355.1:0-5165 GCA_046706585.1 Bacteroidales bacterium
AGAGAAAATAACCCGTTATGGGTTTTGCCGGCAGCTACCTGGAAAAAAAGGCACTGTTTGAGCCGTTTACCTCACCAGAGCCCCATGGTGATACATGGATAATAGTTGTAATACCGGCATATAATGAACCATCAGTTGCCGAAACCATTGCTTCGCTTGAAAAGTGCGATAACCCCGGATGTATTGTAGAGATCATTGTTGTGTTCAATGCACCACCGGGGGCAACTGAAAGTGAGCTTGAAGTAAACAGGAAGGCATTAATCGAACTTGAAAGCCGGGCGAATTCACAGGATTGTGTTTTCACCCGGCTTTTCCTTTTCGATACAGGCCGGCAGCAACAAAAAGAGTGGGGAGCCGGTATGGCACGCAAGACCGGAATGGATGAGGCACTAAGGAGGTTTGATGCCATTAACCGGAGAGACGGGGCGATAGTATCACTCGATGCCGATTGTACGGTGTCACCTGATTACCTGGTGTCGATATACAGGGAACTATGCCTTGAAAAAGAGAGAAAAGCATGTTCAATATACTTTGTGCACCCTTTCGGAAAGGCAAGGCAACTGGGGACACTGGAAGCTGTAATACAGTACGAACTGCATATGCGGTATTATTACCGCGCACTTATCTTTACAGGATTCCCTGATGTATTTCATACAGTAGGTTCTGCAATGGCTGTCAAGGCAGAACAATACTGCCGTGCGGGCGGAATGAACAGGAGACAGGGTGGGGAAGACTTCTATTTTATACAGAAGATAATACCCCAGGGTGGTATGTTCTACCTGCGCAGTGCCGCTGTTTATCCTTCGCCAAGACGATCAGTGCGTGTCCCGTTCGGAACAGGCCCGGCCATCGACGAACTGGCAGGTACTCCGGGGAAAGAATATTATACCTACAATCCCGGGGCATTCATAAACCTCAGGGAACTCTTTTCGGGAATAGACGATCTGTATATGGCAGGAGAAGAGGAACTCGAAGAATACTATTTACACCTTCCTGATGCCCTTCGCCGGTTTACAGGCAAAAAGGAGTGGACAGGTAAACTGACTGAGATAAATTCCAATACATCATCGCTACCCGCCTTCAGGAAAAGGTTCTTCAACTGGTTCAATATGTTCAGGGTCGTGAAGTTCCTCAATTTTGCGCACAGCGAGGGTCTTTTCGAACGAGTACCTGCTGAGGCAGCCTGCAGGGATCTGCTGCAGATGACAGGTGTCAGGATTGCAAAGGGTACAGCCGGTGAACTTCTTGAAAAATTAAGGGCTATGGAAAAACAGGTTACTTCCGTGTAGGCTTTTTTCCTGATGCTTCCTTTTTCGGGACAACAAGGAAGAGGTCTTCATCATCCCTCTTCATATGGTACTGCTCCCTGGCAAATTTCTCGAGATTATCCCTGTCGGTCCTGAGCTCATCAAGTTTCCTGGTATCTTCATCTATCTTTTTTGTGTAGTACTCCTTGTCCTGCTCAAGCTGCTTCATGACCTTCATGTTATGGACCCTGTCAACAAGGTTGTTGTTGTCAAACAAAACTATCCATACAATAAAAACCACAAGTGTAAGGATATATTTATTCCTCAGGAAAGGAGGTAATTTATGATAGTATCTGCTCAGAAATTCATTCATAATGCAAACCTATGAGAAAAACAGACCGGCACAAAATGAAATGATGTTAATTTATCAACCACCGCTCATAAGATACCACATCTGTACATTGTCTCCGTCAGCAATGAGCGTTGTGCCGTATTCATCTTTCTTTACAAGCTTACCATTGAGCCTTATCACCCTCATCCTGAATGTAAATTTCTTCACTTCCAGCAATTCGGCAACCGTCATACCGGATGCCTTAAACTCTTCGGGCCTGTTATTCAATGTTATTTTCATTACCAACACTTTTCTTTAATAGCAACTCAAGTACTATGTTAGCCTGCATATTTGCTACAATGCAAACGCGCGGGGCCAGAGGCGGGTTGTCATCAGACACTTCGGAAATATCGTCTCCGCAGATGTAGATATCGTCTCCCGGTGATTTTTCACTTATCGAATTGTTATCACCCCAACCGGCCATTCCTGAACCCATTATCAATGGTTTACCCGGCAGCCGCTCCAAAACAGTTTCAGCAAGCATCTGCTTCATTTCCGCCTGATCGAAAGCTTCAACAATTATGTCACATTCTTTGAAAATATTTACGATCGATCCAGGTTCCAGTTGTATATCATGAGCCTCTACAGTGACCGTTCCATCTATCCTGGCGATATTATCCTTTAATGCATAAACCTTTTTCATTCCAATTTGGTCTGAAAAATAGTACTGCCTGTTGAGATTTACCCTTTCAACGATGTCATAGTCACATATTATAAGCTTTCCTATGCCACTCCTGGCAATCGCAACGGCGCAGTTGGACCCAAGTCCTCCTGCTCCCGCTATTCCGACAGCGAAAGTACTCAGCCTGCTTCTTATTTCACTTAATCGCATTTCATTAAAATCTTCTGCAATATATACTTTTCTCAGGTTTGCATGAAATTTACCTGCTGCATGGCTTTTTACATATTTAATGAATTCCTTCCTGCCTGGTCATGTCCCTGGGAGAAAATAAATAATTATTGTTAACAGGTTATATCAAAGACGATTGAGCCTGCAACTGCTGAATTCTGCAGTTTATCGTTATGCAAAATTTATCATATTGATATAAGTCATTTTATGGCCTATATTAGGGGCCTAATTTTATGTGCGGGAATAATAACCGGCTGTTGAATTTAATAAGGAACATATATAAAAGTTAAACCATGGATATTAATAAGCTAAGATCAGGCCACAGGATTATTAAGGAATGGAACTATGAATGGACCCCTCTGGAGAAAGGTTATACCGATAAGATATTGTATATCAATGTAGGAACTCCTGAGATATCGGAAAAGGATGTACCCCCGCTTATGAAAGAGAAATTTATCGGTGGCAAGGGTTACGGGTTAAAACTCCTGTGGGAAGCTACTGATCCTCATACCCCATGGAATGATCCTAAAAATGAAATAATTATCTCATCGGGCCCGATTGGTGGTATTACGCAATATTCAGGTACCGGCAAATCGCTTGTAGTGTCGGTATCGCCACTGACCGATTCGGTAATAGACAGCAATGTCGGGGGGTATTTCGGACCGTTCCTTAAGTTTTCGGGCTTCGATGCTCTCGAGATACAGGGTAAGGCTGACAGTGATGTAATTGTGTTCATTGATGGCATTGAACACAGTGTCAGTATATTTGAAGCCCCTGGGGAAGCCATCGACAGCCACGTGTTAGCCGAAAAGCTTACCGAAATGTTTGCAGAAGATGAAAAAGACAGGAAGAATGTGGCAGTGGTTTCAGCAGGAAGTGCCGCAGATAATTCACTTATTGGAATGCTCAATTTCAGTTTCTTCGACCCGAAGAGAAAAAAAGTGAGACTAAAGCAGGCAGGCAGGGGAGGAATAGGAACAGTATTCCGTGACAAAAAGATTAAAGCACTGGTATGCCGTGTACCGGGTGTAAAAGGAAACCTCAACAATGTGGTAGATCTTGCCCCTATTATGGAGAGGGGAAAGAGGTTCAACAAGGAGATGAGGGAACTTGACAATGTACAGAGCCAGATGAAGCAGGTTGGTACTGCCCACCTCATGGAGATAATGAATGATCATGACCTGTTGCCGGTGAACAATTATAAGTTTGGAAGTCACCCCGATATAGTGAAGATCGATTCTGCAGCATGGAAAGCCAGGTTTACCCAGGGTGTGCCTGACGGATGCTGGATAGGGTGCAACATGTCATGTACAAAAGCAGTGGATAATTATGTTATTAAAAGCGGACCCTATGCCGGGGAATCGGTAATTGTCGATGGCCCCGAATATGAGAATGCCGGCGGACTGGGATCCAACTGTGGGATTTTTGATCCCGATTATATCATCGAGGCTAACTTCTATTGTGATACATACGGTATATGCACGATAACATGGGGAACACTTATGGCCTTTTTAATGGAGTGTTTCGAGAACGGGATACTCAATGAAGAGAGGACAGGCGGTCTGAAACTGAACTTTGGTAATTCAGAGGAGGCTATGAAACTGCTGCACATGCTTCCAAAGGGAGAAGGATTCGGGAAAGTGGCAGGCCTGGGTGTCAGGAAGATGAAGGAGCTGTTTATCAAAAACGGATGGGGCGATCCGGGATTCCTGACCGATATAGCAATGGAGAACAAGGGACTTGAATATTCTGAGTATATATCCAAGGAATCGCTGGCCCAGCAGGGTGGTTTTGCACTTACCAACAAGGGCCCGCAACACGATGAAGCCTGGCTGATATTTATGGATATGGTAAATAACCAGATTCCCACTTTTGAGGATAAGGCCGAAGCTCTTCACTATTTCCCGATGTTCAGAACATGGTTCGGACTTGTTGGCCTGTGCAAGCTTCCATGGAACGATGTGGAGCCGGCTAATAACGGAGAAACCGATGAACCGGCTAAAGTGCCCGAACATGTCGATAATTATGTAAACATATATAAGGCCGTTACAGGTCGCGAATTTGATAAGGAAAGAATGATAGAAGACTCTGAGAGAGTGTATAACTTTCAGCGGGTATTTAATATCAGAAGAGGATACGGTCTCAGGGAGAATGATGCTCAGCCGTTCAGGGCGGCAGGCCCTGTTACGATCGAGGAATATGAAAGCAGATCGGAGAGGTATGACAGCCAGCTTGCCGAAAATGTAGGTATAAACACTGAAGGTATGAATACACCTGACAAGCTTGCGGCATTGCGTAAATACCGTGAGGAGCAGTACGAAAAGCTCAAGGACGCGGTATATAAGCGCAGGGGATGGAATAATAACGGTGTTCCAAAACTGGAGTTCCTTAAAAAGATAGGAATGGACCTTCCGGAAGTTGTGGACGTAGTGAAGGATCTGCAGTAGGCTTTACCTGTTAAGCCTGCTGATCAGTTCAGTGAATCTTTCCTGTATCCCGCCGGTGAAATTGCCATCAGATAACCTGGTATTCATTACAGCTTCACCATCTGATCTTTTATCGTCGGGCAGAACAAGTTCAACAGGCAGGGCTTCGCAACTCAGGCACCTCTCACCCATTATTTCCTCTATCATCCTGAAAACATGTCCGTGACCGAACTTCTCATCCTTCATAGCAT
>JBJKPH010000356.1:0-2048 GCA_046706585.1 Bacteroidales bacterium
GACTTACACCCAACAGGATAGACAGCGGTTCACACTTTGGTGTGGCACGTGATATTGCTGCTTTTATGTCAAAAACAAGTGTCAGGAAAGCCCTTTTGCCTGATGTGGAAAACTTCAGTAAAGATAATGACAGGCTTGTAATACCTGTAGTGGTTGAAAACACGACCGACTGTCCCAGGTATACCGGAGTAACAATCAGCGGAGTAACCATTGAGGAATCACCGCAATGGCTGAAAAACAGGCTCAGGTCGATCGGACTCGGACCCGTAAATAATGTTGTCGATATCACTAATTTCGTGCTCCACGAATCGGGGCAGCCTCTTCATGCTTTCGATGCAGATGCTATTACCGGTGGAAAGGTAATTGTCAGAAACCTTCCTGAAAAGACCGGCTTTGTTACTCTCGATGGTGAAAAGAGGGAACTGTCATCAACAGACCTGATGATATGCAACAGCGAAGGAGGAATGTGCATAGGAGGTGTTTTCGGAGGTATCGATTCAGGCGTCACTTCACGTACAAAGAATATTTTCCTTGAAAGTGCATACTTTAATCCTGTTGCTATCAGGAAAACAGCACGCCGTCACGGGTTAAGTACCGATGCTTCATTCAGGTTCGAAAGAGGAGTTGATCCTGAAATGACCCTCTGGGCCCTTAAAAGGGCGGCACTGATGATAAGGGAAATAGCCGGTGGAAGTATATCATCGGATATTGTTGATATCTATCCTTCGAAAACAGAAAGGAAAGTAATCGGAGTCTCCTGGAAGAATATCTTCCGTCTCATAGGGAAAAAAATAGCCGAAGGCGAGGTCAGACTGATCCTTGAATCTCTTGATATAGCCATTAAGTCGGAAACAGATTCTGAGCTAACGCTCGAGATACCTTCATTCAGGGTTGATGTAACGCGTGAAGCAGATGTTATAGAGGAGATCCTACGGATATACGGATACAATAATATAGGGATCAGCAATAAGGTAAATTCTACAATTACATATACCGATAAACCCGATAAGGAAGCTATAGTAAATAATATTTCAGATATGCTTTCAGGCTGCGGTTATAATGAGATCATGTCCAATTCCCTGAATCCATCGGCATGGTATGAATCATCACCCGATTTTGACAATGACAGAATAGTAAAACTGGCAAATCCTCTTAGTTCAGACCTCGATGCACTCAGGCAATCCCTCCTCTTTGGGGGACTATCGGCTGCAGGCAGGAATATTAACAGGCAGAACCCCGATATAAGATTCTACGAATTCGGTAACTGTTATTTCAAAAAGAAGGATCCTTCGGCTCTCCGCACACCTGATAACTATGAAGAATCTGTAAGCCTCGACCTTTTTGCAAGTGGCAATATCAACAGGGAAAGGTGGAACATGAAAAGTAGTCCTGTTGATCATTCATTTATCAGGACAGGTGTGGAGATAGTACTTGAGAAAGCCGGCATCGACATGAATAACATTGTGATAGTGCCATCTGCAAAAAATTACTTTTCAGAAGGGATCACATACATGCTTAACAACAGGCCTCTGGCCGAATCGGGACGTATAAAAAAGAAGATCCTTGGTCAGTTCGATATAAAGCAGGATCTGTTCTATGCACATATCGAATGGGAATCGGTTCTTAAGATTGCCCGGGCGTTGAAGATCACTTTCAGTGAACTTCCAAAATATCCTCATGTCAGGCGCGATCTGGCCCTGCTGGTATCAAAGAACATTGATTTTTCAAGGATAAAGGATATAGCATTCAAAACCGAAAAGAATAAATTGCGGGATGTTGATCTCTTCGACGTCTATGAAAGTGAATCACTCGGGGCCGACAAGAAATCATATGCTGTAAGCTTTTTACTGAGAGACGATAAAAGAACCCTGACAGATAAGCTGATAGATAAGATAATGAATAATCTCGTAAGGTCGTTTGAAATGGAACTGGATGCAAAAATAAGGTAGAATGGCCGGAAGATTCAAACTAATTATGGGCGACATTACAACTATTAACGCTGATGCAATAGTAAATGCCGCCAACAATTCTCTGCTGGGAGGTGGTGG